>NZ_WLVC01000051.1:0-30199 GCF_016859735.1 Lelliottia sp. RWM.1
TCATATGCCACCAACTGAATACGAAAAACAATATTATCAGCGGCTCGGAAGTGTCTAGATTATCTGTGGCGATTCAGATCCCGGCAGCCACTGGAGAAACTTTTTCAGCTCAGCTTCACTCAAGACACGCGTGCCACGATTGTTGGTAAGTTTGATTCGGGTCTGACGGAGGCTGGATTTTGCTAATAACGCGGGGTTAGCAAAACTGGCATCGAATCGGCCTAAACCAATAGCGAACTCGTAGGCCAATGACAGCTCTCGTAGAACATTACCTGCCTGAACTTGTGCTCCTCTGGCAACAATCCCATTGATAAGCGTAATCACGTCATTGCGCGTAATTTCAGTCGCGTTACGGCTCCCCAACTTGTCTACAGCATCGGCATAGAGTGTTCTGCGGACCTCATCCTGACCTTTCTTTTTCCGCGCCCCTGGGATGATTTTCCCATCACTCGTTTTGCGATCTTCAATACGCTCTGTCAGATATAGGTCAACCAAACCCTGAATAGTTAGTTCAGGTATTTTGGCCTTTTCAGCTTCAACCGCACGCTGGAGCTTATCTTGTTTGAGTTCAGTCGCAGGGCATCTTCCATCCTGCCGGAGGAGCTTTAATTCGTTGAGTTTAAGACGTGCAGCAGCAAGAGAAGTCTGCGGGAAGTTACCGATTTTGACCTGGGCAAGTTTGCCCGTCAGAGGGCTAGTGTAACGATAGAAGAAAGATTTGACACCCGTAGCCCCACACGTGACTCGTAACCCTCTGTTTTCACCAACATCAGCTCGATCTTTATCACCAGGCTTCATCATTTCTATCGCTTTAAACGAAAGTGGCTTCCCCTCTTGTTTTCCTGCCATAAAGACTCCGTTATCATGCTCCCTACGCATTTATAAAATGAAATGTAGGTTGTGCTGTATGTAGCCATATTTTACCAAGCTATAGGTTGGCAAGCTACACTTTAACCTACATTAAAATGTAGGATTTCATGAGATCCAATGAGACAAAGTGAAACTTAATGAGAACAACAAATATCACTAACTCATTAAAATTTAATAAAATGGACATCATAAACTGATGAGTACACTAGAGAATTTCGACGCCCACACCCCAATGATGCAGCAGTACCTGAAGCTGAAAGCCCAGCATCCGGAAATTCTGCTGTTCTACCGTATGGGGGATTTTTACGAGCTCTTTTATGACGATGCTAAACGAGCCTCGCAATTGCTCGACATCTCCCTGACCAAACGTGGCGCATCCGCTGGCGAACCTATCCCGATGGCCGGGATACCGCATCACGCCGTCGAAAACTATCTGGCAAAGCTGGTAAACCAGGGCGAATCCGTCGCCATTTGTGAGCAAATTGGTGACCCAGCCACCTCGAAGGGGCCGGTCGAGCGTAAAGTGGTACGCATCGTTACGCCAGGCACAATCAGCGATGAAGCGCTGCTGCAGGAACGTCAGGATAATTTACTGGCTGCCCTCTGGCAGGACGGAAAAGGCTTTGGCTATGCCACGCTGGATATTAGTTCCGGGCGTTTTCGTGTGAGCGAACCGGCTGACCGTGAAACCATGGCGGCAGAGTTGCAACGCACCAACCCGGCAGAACTGCTTTATGCTGAAGACTTCGCCGAGACATCACTTATTGAAGGACGTCGTGGTCTTCGCCGCCGTCCACTGTGGGAATTCGAAATTGACACTGCGCGCCAGCAATTAAATCTGCAGTTTGGCACGCGTGACCTGATTGGCTTTGGCGTTGAAAATGCGCCACGCGGCCTGTGTGCGGCGGGCTGTCTGCTGCAATATGTGAAAGATACCCAGCGTACTGCCCTGCCGCATATCCGCTCGATTACCATGGAGCGCCAGCAGGATAGCATCATTATGGATGCTGCAACTCGCCGTAACCTGGAGATCACCCAAAACCTGGCCGGTGGTATGGAAAACACGCTCGCCTCGGTGCTCGACAGCACGGTCACTCCGATGGGCAGTCGCATGCTGAAACGCTGGTTACATATGCCCATTCGCGATACCAGCACGCTGATCAGCCGCCAGCAAACCATTGCCGCCTTACAGGACCGCTTTACTGAACTGCAACCAGTGTTACGTCAGGTTGGCGATCTGGAGCGCATTTTAGCTCGCCTCGCACTACGTACTGCGCGTCCACGTGACTTAGCCCGTATGCGACATGCCTTCCAGCAACTCCCAGAGCTGCGCTCTCAGCTTGCTGAAGTAGACTGCGCGCCGGTGCAGAAGCTGAGAGACACAATGGGGGAGTTTACAGAACTGCGTGAACTGCTTGAGCGTGCCATCATCGATGCTCCGCCCGTTCTGGTCCGTGATGGCGGCGTGATTGCGCCTGGCTATAACGAAGAGCTGGACGAATGGCGCGCACTGGCAGATGGGGCAACGGATTATCTGGATAAGCTTGAGATCCGCGAACGCGAACGTCTGGGACTCGATACGCTGAAAGTTGGGTATAACGCGGTCCACGGTTATTACATTCAGATCAGCCGTGGGCAAAGCCACCTGGCACCGATCCACTATGTCCGTCGCCAGACGCTGAAAAATGCCGAACGCTACATTATTCCTGAGCTCAAAGAGTATGAAGACAAGGTTCTCACCTCGAAAGGTAAAGCGTTAGCCCTGGAAAAACAGCTTTATGACGCGCTGTTCGACATGCTGATGCCGCATCTTGCCGATCTGCAACTGAGTGCAAGTGCGCTCGCAGAGCTGGATGTGCTGGTGAATCTGGCAGAGCGCGCAGATGCCCTGAACTACACCTGCCCAACCTTTACCGACAAGCCAGGCATTCGCATTACCGAAGGTCGCCATCCGGTAGTAGAGCAGGTCCTGAACGAGCCCTTTATTGCTAACCCGCTTAATCTGTCTCCCCAGCGGCGAATGCTGATCATCACCGGTCCGAATATGGGCGGTAAAAGTACCTATATGCGCCAGACCGCGTTGATCGCCCTGCTCGCCTATATTGGCAGCTACGTTCCGGCGAACAATGTGGAAATCGGCCCTATAGACCGTATCTTTACTCGCGTGGGGGCTGCGGACGATCTGGCAAGTGGCCGCTCGACATTTATGGTGGAGATGACCGAGACCGCCAATATTCTGCACAATGCAACAGAACACAGCCTGGTATTGATGGATGAAGTGGGTCGCGGAACCTCTACTTATGATGGTCTGTCGCTGGCGTGGGCTTGTGCTGAAAACCTGGCCAACAAGATTAAAGCGATGACTCTGTTCGCCACTCACTATTTTGAACTCACACAGTTGCCAGAGAAGATGGAGGGCGTAGCAAACGTCCACCTGGATGCCCTGGAGCATGGGGACACAATTGCCTTCATGCATACGGTTCAGGACGGTGCAGCAAGTAAGAGTTACGGCCTTGCCGTTGCCGCTCTCGCAGGTGTACCGAAAGAGGTGATCAAACGGGCGCGTCAGAAATTACGCGAGCTGGAAAACCTGTCACCAAATGCCGCAGCCACTCAGGTTGATGGTACGCAGATGTCGCTGCTGATGCCTGCGGAAGAGACATCCCCGGCAATGGATGCGCTGGAAAATCTCGATCCTGACTCACTGACGCCGCGCCAGGCGCTGGAGTGGATTTACCGGCTGAAAAGCCTGGTGTAAACGAGTGAAGTCCGGTGCTGTATGGCACTGGACGTTTCTTTTCGTAGCAGAGATAACGTTCCCCCTTAATGCGCATTTTCCGTCTTAACAACCAGAAGGTGCTGATGCAACTTCAACAGGAGAAATCATGACCCGCTACGAAGCAGAAATTATCGATGCCCACATCGCAATTGAAGACTGGCTCGGCAAAGGTAAAGGCGAAATTGATGCATTGCTCGCACGCTTTCGTCCTGATTTCATGATGATTGCGCCAACGGGTGTTCGCTTTGACTTTTCTGCCCTGAGCCATTTTTTTGAGGGACAGCGCGGAAACCGCTCTGGATTGAAGATCGTTATCGATGAACTAACGATATTGCAAACATGGGATAAAGGTGCGGTTCTTCACTATCGTGAAACACAAACTCGCCCCGATAATCCTGTCAACGTGCGCTGGTCAACTGCGGTGCTTAATCAGGAAGGCGAAAAAATTACGTGGCGTCTGTTACACGAGACGACCCAGCCCTAGCACAAAAGAAAAAGGCCAGTCTCTCGACTGGCCTTTTTGACGAATAGTATATTTACTCGCGGAAAAGCGCTTCGATGTTCAGCCCTTGCCCCTGCAAAATTTCACGCAGGCGACGCAAACCTTCAACCTGAATCTGACGAACACGTTCACGAGTCAGACCAATCTCGCGGCCGACATCTTCCAGTGTCGCAGCTTCATACCCCAATAATCCGAAACGACGCGCCAGCACTTCACGCTGTTTGGCGTTCAACTCGAACAGCCATTTAACGATGCTCTGTTTCATGTCATCGTCCTGCGTGGTGTCTTCCGGGCCGTTATCTTTTTCATCGGCCAGGATGTCCAGCAGCGCTTTTTCAGAATCACCACCCAATGGGGTGTCAACCGAGGTAATGCGCTCGTTGAGACGCAGCATACGGCTCACGTCATCAACCGGTTTATCGAGTTGTTCGGCAATCTCTTCGGCGCTTGGCTCGTGGTCCAGTTTATGGGACAACTCACGCGCAGTACGCAGATAGACGTTCAACTCTTTGACGATGTGAATAGGCAGTCGAATCGTACGGGTTTGGTTCATAATCGCCCGTTCGATAGTCTGGCGGATCCACCATGTCGCGTAAGTGGAGAAACGGAACCCGCGTTCCGGGTCAAACTTCTCAACCGCGCGGATCAAGCCTAAATTGCCCTCTTCAATCAGATCCAGCAAGGCCAGACCACGATTGCCGTAACGACGGGCAATTTTCACAACCAGACGCAAGTTACTTTCAATCATGCGACGGCGTGAGGCAACATCACCACGCAATGCTCGACGCGCGAAGTAAACTTCTTCTTCGGCCGTTAACAATGGAGAATAACCAATCTCCCCAAGGTAAAGCTGAGTCGCGTCCAGCACACGCTGGGTAGCCCCTTGCGATAACAGCTCTTCTTCAGCTAAATCGTTATCACTGGGTTCCTCTTCTACTAAGGCTTTTTCGTCAAAAGCCTCTGCTCCGTTCTCATCAAATTCCGCATCTTCATTTAAATCATGAACTTTCAGCGTATTCTGACTCATAAGGTGGCTCCTACCCGTGATCCCTGAACGAGACACCCTATGTGGTATGTCCCGTCAAATTATCGCTGCGGCAAGTACTGCAGCGGGTTTACGGATTTCCCCTTGTAACGAATTTCAAAATGCAAGCGTGTAGAACTGGTTCCGGTGCTACCCATGGTAGCGATTTTTTGCCCCGCCTTGATTTCTTGTTGTTCCCGGACCAGCATTGTATCGTTATGGGCGTAGGCACTCAGGTAATCATCGTTGTGTTTGATGATAATAAGATTACCGTAACCGCGCAGAGCGTTACCGGCATACACAACGCGTCCGTCTGCAGTCGCGATGATAGCCTGTCCCTTACTTCCTGCGATATCGATCCCTTTATTTCCACCTTCGGTAGAAGAGAAGTTCTCGATAACCTTGCCATCAGTAGGCCAGCGCCATGTAGAAATCGGCGAACTGGACGACATACTGCTGGCAGTCGGCTCGGTAGAGCTAACCACAGGAGCCGTAACAGGTGCTGTGACAACCGTCGCAGTCCCTTTATTATTCGGCAACATTTTGTTAGCACTCTGATCACCTGAATCCTCAGAATACGTAATTACTGGTTGCGAAGCAACCACTGTGCTGGATTTTTGTGCAGGCTTGACATTGTTATTCTGCGCAGTGACATCCGCGGCAGAAACAGTATTGCCTGGAGTGAGTGGCGTACCTGTGGCAT
This sequence comes from Lelliottia sp. RWM.1, assembly GCF_016859735.1. Lineage (NCBI taxonomy): Bacteria > Pseudomonadati > Pseudomonadota > Gammaproteobacteria > Enterobacterales > Enterobacteriaceae > Lelliottia > Lelliottia sp. RWM.1. The sequence goes on from NZ_WLVC01000051.1 coordinate 5,879, forward strand.
TACCCACCTGAAGCGTTTGACCGACTTCCAGTGAATAAGGAGCCTGGACACTGTTACGCTGTGCGAGGTCACGGAAATCGTTCCCGGTGATCCATGCGATATAGAAAAGCGTGTCACCCCGTTTTACGGTGTAGGTACTGCCGCCCGTATAACTGCCTTTTGGAATGTTCCCATATTTACGGTTATACACAATACGACCATTCTCGGTCTGTACTGGCTGAGCCACAGGCTGAATCTGCGTTGGCTGGGTAACTGGACGTTGAACCGGCTGAATTTGTGGCGTCTGGTTTGTCGTCGCCGTACCCATTTTTGGCGGAGGCGTAATCAGCATTCCACCGGAAGAACTCCCCGAGCCATTGTTTCCGCCTACCGAACTCACAGGTGCAGGCGCGTTAGTCGAACTTGTACAGCCTGCCAGCCAAAGCGAAACCAGTGATAATGCCGCAACACGGCTGATGGTGAATTTTGGGCTTCCCGCGCTCATTTATCCCCCAGGAATGTGTTAACTACCAGTGACTTAAAAAACCATGAAGGCTCGAATCTTTCGCGCCACACCATACGCTGAATTTGCCTTAATAACCCTGGATAATTCCGAGTCTCAGGCCAGTACCCCCTTAACCAGGGGCACGAAGCGTACGGCTTCCACGGTATCGATAATAAATTCGTCGCCACGCCGACGAACGCGCTTCAAAAGTTGCTGCTCGCCTCCCACGGGCAAAACGAGAATGCCCCCTTCATCCAGTTGCGACAAGAGCGCAGCGGGTATTTCAGGCGGTGCAGCCGTCACGATAATGGCGTCAAACGGCGCGCGCGCCTGCCAACCCTGCCATCCATCACCATGACGTGTCGAAACATTATGTAAATCAAGTTGTTTCAGGCGACGTCGTGCCTGCCACTGTAAACCTTTAATACGTTCGACCGAACAAACATGGTGCACAAGATGCGCCAGGATCGCAGTTTGATAGCCTGAACCTGTACCAATTTCCAGCACGCGCGATTCCGGGGTCAGCTCAAGGAGCTCCGTCATTCGCGCCACCATATAAGGCTGTGAAATCGTCTGGCCTTGTCCGATGGGCAGGGCCACGTTTTCCCAGGCTTTGTGTTCAAACGCCTCATCCACAAATTTCTCACGAGGAACCTGAGCGAGTGCATCTAACACATGCTCGTCAGTTATCCCCTGAGTGCGTAATTGTTCCAGAAGAGTTTGTACACGTTTACTTACCATTGCGTGTTCACTCCGGCGCGATCCAGCCAGCCCGATACCACATCATGCGCACTATAAGCGGTTAAATCCACGTGCAATGGCGTGACAGAAACATACCCTTCATCCACCGCGGCGAAGTCTGTGTCCGGCCCCGCATCACATTTATCGCCAGGAGGGCCAATCCAGTACAAGGTGTTGCCGCGCGGATCCTGCTGCGGAATAACCTGGTCCGCAGGATGCCGGCTACCACAACGTGTCACACGGATACCTTTAATGTCGTCCAGTGGTAAATCAGGGACATTAATGTTGAGGATACGCCCGGTACGCAATGGCTCGCGGTTAAGCGCTCGCAAAATGGAGCAGGTAACGGCCGCCGCAGTTTCGTAATGCTTGTGGCCATTGAGTGACACCGCAAGTGCCGGGAATCCCAGATGACGCCCTTCCATTGCGGCCGCAACCGTACCGGAGTAGATCACGTCATCACCCAGGTTTGGGCCTGCATTAATGCCTGAAACGACAATGTCCGGCCGTGGGCGCATCAGCGCATTGACACCCAAAAATACACAGTCGGTCGGTGTGCCCATCTGGACAGAAATATCACCGTTATCAAACGTAAAAGTACGAAGTGACGATTCCAGCGTCAATGAGTTAGACGCCCCACTGCGGTTACGATCGGGGGCCACAACCTGCACGTCAGCAAACTCACGCAGTGCCTTCGCCAGCGTCTGAATACCTGGGGCATGGATCCCGTCATCGTTACTCAGCAATATTCGCATAATCACCCGAGGTGTTGATAAGTTCCCTGACAACACTGGTGGCAAAGCTACCTGCCGGCAGCCAGAAGCGTAACTCGACGGTTACATCATCCCACCAGTTCCAGCTAAGCTGTTGCGGGTAGAGCAACATCGCACGGCGTGCTGCTTCGACTTTTTCCCGCACCAGTAATGATTGTAATTCCGGCGCATCGGCTATCGCTGATTGCTCAGCGGCCAACGCAGCGCCCTGAGTTCCCCAGTCGCCTGAACCGGGCAAGGCTGCGGTAATCATCAATGCTTTTGCGTCAACGCGCGCTTGTGCATCGGCCATTTCATCTACCGTTGCCACGAACCAGCTTCCGCGTCCCGCTAATTGTAGCGCATCGCCGACAACAACTTGATTCGCGTCTGGTTTTTTCAGTCGCTCGCTCACAATCTGATTAAACAACGCACTGCGGGCAGCCGACAACCAAAAACTGCGTTTATTCCTGTCACGCACGGGTACATCGCTTTGCGCCCAGCGCAAAGCGCCTTGCAGGTTACTGCCAGCAATCCCAAAACGCTGTGCGCCAAAATAGTTTGGCACGCCCTGCTCTGCAATCGCGTTCAGACGTTTCTCGACATCATCACGGCTGGAAACTTCACGCAAAATAATCGTGAAGGCATTACCTTTGAGCGCCCCCAGACGCAGCTTGCGCTTGTGTCTGGCATACTCCAGCACTTTGCAGCCTTCCAGCTCAAACTGGCTTAAATCAGGCATTGCATTGCCCGGAACGCGCGCGCACAGCCACTGTTCGGTGACCGCCTGTTTGTCTTTCTGTCCTGCAAAACTCACTTCACGGGCATGGATCTTCAGGAATTTCGCCAGTGCATCAGCCACAAACCGGGTGTTGCACCCATTTTTCAGGATGCGAACCAGGATATGTTCACCCTCACCATCAGGTTCAAACCCTAAATCTTCGATCACCACAAAATCTTCGGGACTGGCTTTTAGCAGGCCACTCCCTTGCGGTTTACTGTGCAGGTAGGTGAGATTTTCAACGTCTGTCATTTGGCCGCCTTCAGCAGAAGCGCCACGGCTTCACAGGCGATGCCTTCGCCACGCCCCGTAAAACCGAGCTTTTCGGTCGTTGTGGCTTTGACGTTGACGTCATCCATATGACAGCCCAGATCTTCAGCAATAAACACTCGCATCTGCGGGATGTGCGGTAACATTTTGGGAGCCTGGGCAATAATGGTTACGTCGACATTTCCCAGGGTATAGCCTTTGGCCTGAATACGACGCCAGGCCTCGCGCAGCAGCTCACGGCTGTCGGCCCCTTTGAACGCCGGGTCGGTGTCCGGGAAGAGTTTGCCAATATCGCCCAGTGCTGCTGCACCGAGCAGCGCATCGGTTAACGCGTGCAGTGCGACGTCGCCATCAGAATGCGCCAGCAATCCTTTTTCATAAGGGATGCGTACGCCGCCAATGATAATTGGGCCTTCTCCGCCAAAGGCGTGTACATCAAAACCGTGTCCAATTCGCATTATGACTTCTCCTGATGGGTCGAACGGGTAAGATAAAATTCCGCAAGCTGTAAATCTTCGGGACGCGTCACTTTTATATTATCAGCACGTCCTTCTACAAGCTCAGGGTGAAAACCGCAATACTCCAGCGCCGAGGCTTCATCGGTAATGGTCGCGCCCTCTTCCAGGGCCCGGATTAAGCAGTCACGGAGTAATTCGCGGGGGAAAAATTGCGGCGTCAGTGCATGCCATAAATCGACACGTTCAACGGTATGCGCGATGGCTTGTTGTCCCGGTTCCGCGCGCTTCATGGTGTCGCGTACCGGAGAAGCCAGAATACCGCCGACCTTACTGCTTTCACTGATCGCCAGCAGACGCGCAAGATCGCTCTGATGCAGGCACGGGCGAGCAGCATCGTGCACCAGCACCCACTGCGCAGACCCCGCGGCCTGAATGCCCGCCAGCACCGAATCAGCACGCTCTGCGCCGCCATCAACAACGGTAATCTGGGGGTGATTTGCCAGCGGCAACTGGGCGAAGCGAGCATCGCCAGGACTGATGGCGATAACGACATGTGTCACCCTGGGGTGCGCCAGCAGCGCCGCCACGGAGTGTTCAAGAATCGTTTTATCACCAATAGAAAGGTATTGCTTGGGACATTCTGTCTGCATGCGTCGACCAAAACCCGCGGCCGGTACAACGGCACAGACGTCCGAAAAAGTTACTGCCATGTCGTAATCCTGGGCCTGATTATCGATTATTTTGTGCTGAGCCCTGGCTGCGTTTAGACGCATCCGGAACCAGACGATAAAAGGTTTCGCCCGGCTTAGTCATACTGAGTTCATTACGTGCGCGTTCCTCGATCGCTTCCTGCCCACCATTGAGGTCATCAATTTCAGCAAAGAGTTGATCGTTTCGCGCCTTAAGTTTGGCGTTTGTTGCCTGCTGAGCCGCAACATCATCGCTCACCCGGCTATAGTCGTGCAGTCCGTTTTTACCGAACCACAGCGAATATTGCAGCCAGACCAGCAAAGCCAGCAACAGCAGCGTTAGTTTACCCATCCTGCCCCCAGAAAAACGGCATCATCATCCCATACCACTCCCCCGGACACCGCGCCGGGGCTACAGAGATGCCGCAACATCGCGGGCAAATGTACCACATTTTTTTCGCAGAATCGCCTTGCTCAATATCGTCACACAGTTGGTTACGGTTTGAATTATGGCTGAAGTTAGCCCATGAGCCACAAAAATAACAGACCAAACATCAGAACCACCGTCACAATCGTGACGACAGTACTGTAAAGCAGTTTGCCATTGAGGAGTGAATGCAACGCAATGCCGACAACAATCGCGACAGGCATCAGGGCAAGGAAGAATGGCCAGGTGTAGAGAAAGAAGAAAAATGTGTTGCCGCCATAGATCAGGAAAGGGATGCCCAGCGCCAGCAACCACGAAATGAAGCCGACAAAGGCCCCAGAAAGCGACCAGGTCGTCTCGTCATAGGTCGTTAACGGTTCCGACCCGGAGATAATGTAGTTTTCACTGTTACGCATAGCTAATCCTGTGACCATGACTCCTCGTTCGGGAAAACGGCTCCCGAACGATACCGTCTCAGGATCTGATAATATCGTCCTGTCTGAGCAGGTCTAATAATTGGCTTACTAAATTTGTTACCAATTGTTGACCTTCCAGGTGAATCTCTGGGGATTCAGGCGCTTCGTAAACCGAGTCAATTCCCGTGAAGTTTCGCAGCTCACCCGCACGCGCTTTCTTGTAGAGCCCTTTCGGATCGCGCGCTTCGCAAATCTCCAGCGGCGTATCAACAAACACTTCAATGAAGCGGTCATGGCCCACACGTTCGCGCACCATCTGCCGTTCAGCACGATGAGGCGAGATGAAAGCGGTCAGCACCACCAGCCCGGCATCAGCCATCAGACTGGCGACTTCACCAACCCGACGGATGTTCTCTTTGCGGTCTTCATCACTGAACCCCAGGTCACTGCACAAACCGTGACGTACGTTATCCCCATCCAGCAGATACGTACTCACACCTTGTTGATGCAAAGCCTCTTCCAGCGCCCCCGCCACCGTGGACTTACCGGAGCCAGAAAGTCCGGTAAACCACAGCACAACTCCACGGTGACCGTGGAGTTGTTCGCGTGCGCCTACAGTGACCGGATGAGGATGCCAGACGACGTTCTCATCATGTTGGGCCATTACTTGCCTCCCAGCAGATCGCGCGCACCCCAGTGTGGGAAGTGTTTGCGCACCAGAGCATTCAGCTCCAGCTCAAAGGCACTAAACGCGGAGGGTGAAGTGGCAGACTGCTCATGCGGCTCACGCACCATACCCGCACCAACAGTGACATTGGTAAGGCGGTCGATAAAGATCAGCCCGCCCGTAACTGGATTTTGCTGATACTTATCCAGAACCAGAGGCTCATCAAACGTGAGATCCACCAGGCCAATACCGTTCAGCGGCAATTCAGACACGCTATGCTGAGCCAGATTGTTGATATCAACCTGGTACTGAATGCCGTCCACACGGGCACGGGTTTTCTTGCCCGCAATTTTAATGTCGTAACTCTGGCCCGCTGCAAGCGGCTGTTCAGCCATCCACACAACATCCAGAGAGGCACTTTGTACGGCAGGTAAACTTTCCTGCGCATCCAAAAGCAGATCGCCACGGCTGATATCGATTTCGTCTTTCAACACCAGCGTAACCGCTTCACCTGCTCTCGCTTCCTGCAAGTCACCATCAAACGTGACAATCCGCGCAATGGTCGATTCCACACCAGACGGCAGTGCTTTAACGCGCTGGCCGACTTTCACGATCCCCGAGGCAATCGTGCCAGAGAAGCCACGAAAATCGAGATTCGGGCGGTTAACATACTGCACCGGGAAGCGCATCGGCTGGCTGTCCACTACGCGCTGAATCTCAACGGTTTCCAGCACTTCCAGCAGCGTTGGACCGCTGTACCACGGCATATTCGCGCTCTGAGACGCGACGTTGTCGCCTTCGAGAGCAGAGAGCGGTACAAAACGGATATCCAGATTGCCTGGCAGTTGTTCTGCAAATGTCAGGTAGCTCTGGCGGATCTCGTCGAATTTCTCTTCGGCAAAATTTACCAGGTCCATCTTGTTAACGGCAACCACCAGATGTTTGATCCCCAGCAGCGTGGAGATAAAACTGTGGCGGCGAGTCTGATCCAGTACGCCTTTACGCGCATCCATCAGCAGGATCGCCAGCTCGCAGGTAGATGCCCCGGTCGCCATATTTCGGGTGTACTGCTCATGCCCGGGGGTATCAGCAATGATAAATTTGCGTTTTTCAGTCGAGAAATAACGGTACGCTACGTCGATAGTGATGCCCTGCTCACGCTCAGCTTGCAGACCGTCGACCAGCAGCGCCAGATCGAGTTTCTCGCCCTGCGTCCCATGACGTTTACTGTCGTTATGCAGCGAAGAGAGCTGATCTTCGTAAATCTGACGAGTGTCATGCAGCAGACGTCCAATCAGTGTACTTTTTCCGTCATCGACGCTGCCGCAGGTCAGAAAGCGCAGCAGGCTTTTGTGCTGTTGTGCGTGCAGGTAGGCTTCTACGCCGCCTTCATCCGCAATTTGTTGGGCAATAGTGGTGTTCATGGCGGCTCCTTAGAAATAACCCTGACGTTTCTTCAGCTCCATCGAGCCTGCCTGGTCGCGGTCAATCACGCGCCCTTGTCGCTCACTGGTGGTCGACACCAGCATCTCTTCAATAATCTCGGGCAATGTCTGCGCACTGGATTCCACAGCACCAGTCAGTGGCCAGCAGCCGAGGGTACGGAAGCGCACCATCTGTTTTTTGATCACTTCGCCTGGCTGCAAATCGATACGATCGTCATCGATCATCATCAACATACCGTCACGCTCCAGCACCGGGCGTTCTGCAGCCAGATACAGGGGAACAATCTCGATATTTTCCAGATAGATATATTGCCAAATATCCAGCTCAGTCCAGTTAGAGAGCGGGAAGACGCGGATGCTTTCGCCCTTGTTAATCTGGCCGTTGTAGTTGTGCCACAGCTCCGGGCGCTGGTTTTTTGGATCCCAGCGATGGAAGCGGTCGCGGAAGGAGTAGATACGCTCTTTGGCACGGGATTTCTCTTCATCACGGCGTGCGCCACCAAAAGCGGCATCAAAACCGTACTTGTTCAGCGCCTGTTTCAACCCTTCGGTTTTCATGATGTCGGTATGTTTTGCACTACCGTGCACGAATGGGTTTATTCCCATCGCCACCCCTTCCGGGTTTTTATACACCAGCAGCTCGCAGCCGTAGGCCTTCGCAGTACGGTCGCGGAACTCGTACATCTCGCGGAACTTCCATCCGGTGTCAACGTGCAGCAGAGGAAACGGCAGCGTGCCTGGGTAAAACGCTTTACGCGCCAGATGCAGCATTACGCTGGAATCTTTACCGATGGAGTACATCATCACCGGATTAGAAAATTCAGCAGCGACTTCGCGGATAATATGAATACTTTCCGCTTCGAGTTGCCGCAGGTGAGTCAGTCGTTTTTGGTCCATAACCGTTCCTTAAGCCAGATTCACCACAGAAGAGCCAAACCCCTCTGCGTCTGTTGTATATTGAAACCAGGCGAGCGTGCTGTGCAGCTGCACCACTTCACCCACCACAATCAGGGCGGGCATAGGCGCGTCTTGCGCCAACTTTGCAAGGTCTTGCAGTGTGCCGGTCGCGACATGCTGATCGACGCGCGTACCGCGAGAAATCACGGCAACCGGCGTTGTCGCCTCACGACCATGCTGGATAAGTTGTTCACTGATATCTGCCGCTTTCATCGTGCCCATATAGATCGCCAGCGTCTGACGGCTCTGCGCCAAATGTGACCAGTCGAACGGCGTGCTGTCTGCTTTGTAATGGCCTGTCACAAAGGTCACGCACTGAGCGTAATCACGATGGGTGAGTGGAATACCGGCATACGCCGTTACCGCGGATGCCGCCGTAATGCCAGGAACCACCTGGAACGGCACACCCGCAGCAGCAGCCGCCTGCAGTTCTTCTCCGCCACGCCCAAAGATGAATGGGTCGCCCCCTTTCAGACGTACAACGGTTTTGCCTTCTTTTGCCGCCGCCACCAGCATCTGATTAGTTTCATGCTGTGGCACGGAGTGTTCACCTGCACGTTTGCCCACGCAAATCTGCTCCGCATCACGGCGGATCAACTCGCGCACGCCATCACTCACCAGATGGTCATAAAACACTACATCGGCATCCTGCAAAATCTGCAGGCCACGAAGCGTCAGAAGCCCGGCATCACCAGGACCGGCTCCCACCAGAATAATTTCTCCGCCGTTGCCGGGGTTCTCCAGTTCATCTTCCAGAACCTGCTGTGCTGCTGCCTCATTACCAGACTGAATCAAGCTGGCAAAACGCCCACGAAACACCCGCTCCCAGAAGCGGCGACGTTCCGTCACGCTGGTCAGCCGGGCTTTCAGATGGTTGCGCCAGTCACTGGCTTTTTCGGCCACTCGCCCCAGACTTGTTGGCAGTAACGCCTCAATTTTCTCTCGCAGCAGGCGAGCCAAAACAGGCGCAGTGCCTCCGGACGAGATCGCTACAATTAAAGGAGAACGATCGACAATCGAGGGGAAAATAAATGAGCATAACGGCTGATCGTCCACCACATTCACCAGGCGATGGCGGGCATGTGCTGCATCTGAAACACGCTGGTTCAGCGCACGATCTTCCGTTGCCGCAATCACCAGGACCACATGGTCGAGTTGTGATTCCTCGAATTCGGAACCTGTGACGACCTCTACCTTTGCGCCTGCACGCTGTAAAAAAGCAATTTTGCGATCGGCAATTTCGCCCGTACCGACAACCAGAACCGGACGATCTTTTAAGGCAGCAAATAAGGGCAGATAGTCCACAAGCTACAACTCACTAACAACCAGGAATAGTGGGACTATAGGGGGCGGCTTAGACTGAATGAAATTACTAATTGGAATGAGTAGTTACTCAATGGAATAACGCCATGAAAAAGCAAATATCAAAAAGTGCTTAACACGCGAAATTTCGGGCATTTAGGAGCAATTCAAATTGTGTATACAGGATCACAGTTTCATACTAAGCGAGTTAAAATTTTGCTCTGCTTTTAAGGACTCACTATGTTTTCCGCAACGCGCCACCGTATTGCTGCACTGGCGCTCGGCGTTTGCTTTATCCTTCCGGCCCAGGCAAAGAATCAGCCCTACGGCGACATTGCCAATATGCAGGCACGGCATATTGCAACGGTATTTCCTGGTCGAATGACCGGCACACCCGCAGAGATGCTCTCTGCCGACTATATTCGCCAGCAGTTTGCTGACATGGGCTACCAGAGCGATATCCGGGCGTTTCATAGCCGCTATATTTATACCTCGCGCAATAAAACGAAAAACTGGCACAACGTGACCGGCAGTACGGTTATTGCCGCGCATGAAGGTAAAAGCCCCGAACAAATTATTGTTATGGCGCATCTGGATACCTTCGCCCCAATGAGTGATGCCGACACCGATAATAATCTCGGTGGCCTTACGCTACAGGGAATCGATGATAACGCGGCAGGATTAGGCGTAATGCTCGAACTGGCTGAGCGCATGAAAAATATCCCAACAAAATACGGGATTCGCTTTGTCGCAACCAGTGGTGAAGAGGAAGGAAAACTCGGCGCTGAGAATCTCCTCAAGCGAATGAGTACTGAAGAGAAGAAAAATACGCTACTGGTGATTAACCTCGATAATCTTATCGTCGGGGACAAACTCTATTTCAATAGCGGACAAAGCACGCCGAGCACAGTGCGCAAATTAACGCGGGATCGTGCGCTGTCGATTGCCCGTAGTGTAGGGGTTTATGCCACTACAAACCCTGGCGGTAATGCACAATATCCGAGAGGTACGGGCTGCTGTAACGACGGTGAAGTGTTCGATAAAGCCGGCATTCCCGTCCTGTATGTCGAAGCAACTAACTGGACGCTGGGCAAGAAAGATGGCTATCAGCAACGCACGAAATCCAAAGCCTTCCCGGATGGAACAAGCTGGCATGACGTGAGACTGGATAATCAACAGCACATTGATAGCGCCCTGCCGCAACGGATTGAGCACCGTAGCCGCGATGTGGTGAAAGTGATGTTGCCACTGGTAAAAGAGTTGGTCAAAGCCAATAAAGTGTAGTGATAGATGTCTTCTTTGCCCTCTCCCCAAAGGGAAGAGGGCAAAATCAGATTACCCTTCGTGCAGCCCACACTCGCGTTTAAGTCCAAAGAAACGCGTCTCTTCTTCGGCCATTCCCGGCTCCCATTTACGGGTGGTATGGGTATCGCCAACCGACAGATATCCCTGGTCCCACAGCGGGTGATATTTCAGCCCGTATTTTTGCAGGTACTGATAAACCGTTCGGTTATCCCAGTCGATAATCGGCAATACTTTGAACACACCGCGCTGAATGGCCAAAACTGGCAAGTTCGCCCGACTGCCGGACTGATCACGGCGCAGCCCGGCAAACCAGGTTTGCGCCTTTAGCTCTTTCAGCGCACGGTTCATGGGCTCAACTTTGTTGATCTCATTGTATTTCTCAATGCCCTCAACGCCCTGCTCCCACAATTTACCGTAGCGCGCTTCCTGCCACGCCGCACTTTGTCCAGCACGATAGACCTTCAGGTTAAGCTTAAGCTTGTCCGTAAGCTCATCAATAAACTGGTATGTTTCCGGGAACAGGTAGCCGGTATCGGTGAGGATCACCGGAATATCCGGACGGATCTGATTCACCAGATGCAAACTGACGGCAGCCTGAATGCCAAAGCTTGAGGAGAGGACATAGTCGCCTGGCAGGTTTTCCAACGCCCATGCCACGCGCCCTTCGGCATCGAGCTTTTCCAGTTGCGCATTCGTTTCCGAAAGCTGAAAAATGCGTTCAACTTTTGGCAATTCATTCAGCGCGTTTAGATCGAGTACGGACATAATTACCTCTCGTGGTTACTCCCAGAAATCCCGCGCGGGATCGAGTACCGGGCGAATAATGCCCGCACGTACCGTAAAGTCGCCAAAACCTTCATTAACTTCACGCTCTTTCGCCCAGCGCCCGACCAGTTCATCAATCGAGTCAAGGATCTCCGGTTCCGTAATGTTTTCGCGATACATACGCGGAATACGCGTCCCGCTACGATTGCCCCCAAGATGAACGTTGTAGCGACCCGGCGCTTTACCAACCAGGCCCAGTTCCGCCAGCATCGCGCGGCCACAGCCATTCGGGCAGCCCGTCACGCGCATCACAATATGCTCTTCGGGAATACCGTGTTTTTCCAGAATCGACTCAACTTTATCGGTAAACGACGGCAGGAAACGCTCAGCTTCCGCCATCGCCAGTGGACAAGTCGGGAATGACACACAGGCCATGGAGTTTTCACGCTGCGGTTTCACTGCGTTCATCAACCCGTGATCGCGCGCGAGTTTCTCAATCTTCGCTTTCTGGCTTTCAGGAACACCCGCAATGATCAGGTTCTGGTTAGCAGTAATACGGAACTCGCCTTTATGGATCCTGGCAATTTCCAGCAAGCCAGTTTTCAGCGGACGCCCCGGATAATCCAGGATACGACCGTTTTCAATAAACAGCGTCAGATGCCATTTATTGTCGATGCCTTTCACCCAGCCAATGCGGTCGCCGCGCCCCGTGAATTCATAAGGACGAATGGGTTCAAATTTAATGCCTGCGCGACGCTCCACTTCTTCTTTGAACGTCTCTACGCCAACGCGCTCCAGAGTGTATTTGGTCTTCGCATTTTTACGATCAGTACGGTTACCCCAGTCACGCTGAGTTGTGACAACCGCTTCCGCCACGGCCAGCGTGTGCTCCAACGGCAGATAACCGAATTCGCTCGCGGTGCGCGCGTAGGTTTTCTTGTTACCGTGCTCGATAGACAGACCACCGCCCACCAGTAGGTTAAAGCCCACCAGCTTGCCGTTTTCGGCAATCGCCACAAAGTTCATGTCGTTAGCGTGCAGATCGATATCGTTCTGCGGCGGGATCACCACGGTGGTTTTGAACTTACGCGGCAGATAGGTCTGGCCGAGGATCGGTTCTTCATCTGTGGTCGCCACTTTCTCCTGGTCGAGCCAGATCTCCGCATAGGCGCGAGTGCGCGGCAACAGATGCTCGGAGATCTTCTTCGCCCACTCGTATGCGTCAGCGTGAAGCTGAGACTCAAATGGATTAGAGGTACAGAGCACGTTACGGTTCATGTCGTTGGCCGTCGCCAGCGCATCCAGCCCGACGGAGTGCAGCATCTGGTGGACTGGTTTCACGTTCTTCTTCAGAATGCCGTGGAACTGGAAAGTCTGACGGTTGGTCAGACGGATGCTGCCGTAAATCGTGTTGTCTTCAGCAAATTTATCAATCGCCTGCCATTGTTTGGTGGTGATAACACCACCAGGCAAGCGGCAGCGCAACAGCATCGCGTGACGCGGCTCCAGCTTTTGTTCAGCACGCTCCGCGCGGATATCGCGATCGTCTTGCTGATACATGCCGTGGAAGCGGATCAGCAGGAAGTTGTCGCCTTTGAATCCGCCCGTCAGGCCGTCATTCAAATCTTCGGCAATTGTGCCGCGCAGGTAGTTGCTCTCTACCTTCATACGCTCGGCATCGGTCAGTTTGCCTTCGACCACCAGTGGGCCAGGATGTTTTTCGCTCATTAGTAGACATCTCGCTGATAACGGCGCTCAACGCGCAGCTCACTTAAAAATTCATCCGCCGCTTCGGCATCCATACCGCCGAATTCGGCAATCACTTCCAGCAAAGTCCGCTCAACGTCTTTCGCCATGCGATTGGCGTCTCCGCAGACATAAATGTGTGCACCGTCATTAATCCAGCGCCACAGCTCTGCACCTTGTTCGCGCAGCTTATCTTGTACGTATATTTTTTCTTTTTGGTCACGAGACCAGGCCAGATCGATACGGCTCAACACGCCCTCTTTCACGTAGCGTTGCCATTCGACCTGGTAAAGGAAATCTTCGGTAAAGTGTGGGTTTCCAAAGAACAGCCAGTTTTTACCCGGCGCTTCATCGGCCGCACGTTGCTGCATAAAGGAACGGAACGGCGCAATGCCTGTGCCTGGCCCAATCATGATCACTGGTGTTTCCGGGTTTGCGGGCAGACGGAAATTGTCGTTGTGCTCGATAAAGACGCGCACTTCACCCTCCTCTTCTACACGATCCGCCAGGAAACCTGACGCGCCACCGGTCCGTGCCCGGCCTTCAATATCGTAGCGCACGACCCCCACGGTGACGTGCACTTCACTTTCCACTTCCGCCTGAGAAGAGGCGATGGAATAGAGGCGCGGCGTCAACGGACGAAGCAAGCCAATCAATTTGTCGGCATCCAGCTGTGCCGGGGAGAAACGAACCATATCGACAATCGGCGTCGTGGCGGCGTAATGCTGCAATTTCGCTTTCTCGCCTACTAACGGCAGCAACGATTCACTCCGGGTCAGCGTGGCATAATTCTCAACGATATTGGCGGTATTCACCGTCAGTTCAACATGCCACTGCAACGCTTCAGTGAGCGTCAGGGTTTTGCCTTCAACCACAACCGGTTCATCGCCCTTCAGCCATAACAGCTCAACCAACTCTTTCACGAGCGCGGGATCGTTCTGATACCACACACCCAGTGCGTCACCTGGCTGATAGCGTAAACCGGAATCCCCGAGGTCGATCTCAATATGGCGAACGTCTTTTTCGGAGTCGCGACCCGTAATTTTTTGATTTACGGACAGGCTGGCCGTCAGCGGGGCTTCTTTGGTATACGGGCTGGTATGGATGTCATTTACGGCGCCTGTCGCAGCAGTCACCACCTGAGTCGCACTCTCTTTCGGTGCACGAGCTTTCAGCACCTCAACCACACGGGCACGCCACTCAGCAGCAGCGGCCTGATATTCCACATCCGCATCAACGCGATCCAGCAGGCGTTCAGCACCCAGTTCCGCCAGCTTACTGTCGAAGTCTTTACCGGACTGGCAGAAGAATTCATAGGAGGTATCGCCCAGGCCGAACACGGCAAACGCAGTCCCTTCCAGTTTTGGCGCTTTTTTCGAGAACAGGAATTTATGCAGGGCAACCGCTTCTTCAGCTGGCTCACCTTCACCCTGTGTGGAAGCCACGACCACCAGCAATTTTTCTGACGCGATTTGTTTGAATTTATAATCCCCGGCGTTCACCAGGTTCGCGTTCAGTTTAGCGGCGAGCAAATCATCACGCAGCGCTTCGGCTACCCGGCGGGCATTTCCCGTCTGAGAGGCGGAGATAAGCGTAATGGCCGGGTTTTCAGCGGCGGGTGCAGGAGTCGCCACCGCAGCACCTTGCTGCTGGTTAAGCATTCCCCAGAAATAACCAGACACCCAGGCAAGCTGAGTAGGTGAAAAATCAGTAGTAGCCGCCGTAAGGCGCGCCAGTTGCTCCGGGTTCAGCGGAAGCAAATTTGAAGGTGGGGCCTGTGTTGTCATGCGTCATTACATTCCAGTAGCAAAGCTGAATTTAATAAGAAAAGCCAAACTGAAGATAAGGTTAACGGTGGGGATAATAACAATTAAAGAAGGGATGGAAATAATAAATAACCAAATGGACTAACCTGTTTTAGTTATCGTTCTTAACGATAAAAACGATTACATAACAAATTGAAATATAAAGATAAAAATCACATCCCGAGTCACTTTTCCAACGAACCTCTGGAATGGCCGTTTTAGTTAATGATAAAAAATGTGCTTTCCGGTACTATGCGGCGGTTTTTTCCGCATTACTTGAGAGTTCATGATGTCCACCACACTGTTTAAAGATTTCATCTTCGAAGCCGCACACCATCTTCCACATGTACCGCAAGGACATAAATGTGGCCGCCTGCACGGACACTCATTTATGGTGCGTCTTGAAATCACTGGTGAAGTCGATCCCCATACCGGCTGGATCATGGACTTTGCCGAACTGAAAGCCGCGTTTAAGCCAACTTACGATCGCCTGGATCACTACTATCTGAACGAGATCCCTGGTCTTGAAAATCCCACCAGCGAAGTGCTGGCAAAATGGATTTGGGATCAGGTAAAACCGCTGGTTCCACTGCTGAGCGCGGTGATGATTAAAGAGACCTGCACTGCAGGTTGTGTGTATCGCGCAGAGTAATCACGCTCTTTGCGGCAATCGTCAAATTCCTTTTAAATCCGCTATGTTAGGGTTGTGCGTTCTGATAATAAGGAGCGCAGGATGGCGGATGATTTCGATATTATTATCGTGGGAGCAGGGATCGCAGGCACAACCTGTGCCCTCCTCTGCGCCCGAGCCGGGCTATCAGTTTTACTGATTGAGCGTGGCGAGCAGGCCGGCAGTAAAAACCTTTCCGGGGGCCGACTCTACGGCTACGCACTCCGCGAACTGATCCCCGATTTCACCGACCATGCACCTCTTGAACGCCAGGTCATACACGAAAGTTTCTCCCTTCTTACCGATACTGGCGCAACAACGCTTAGCCACCAGCAATTTTCAAGCCCCTCCTGGAGCATTCTGCGCGCCCGGTTTGATCCCTGGTTCGCTGGGCAAGCACAGGCTGCCGGAGCAGAATGCCTGTTCGGCGTGACCGTCGATACGCTCCACACTGAAGGCGGGCGCGTAGCAGGTGTGATCTGCGAAGGTGAGTTGCTGCGCTCTCACATAGTGGTACTGGCTGAAGGCGCTAACAGCCTGCTGGCGGAACAACGTGGCCTCGTCCCCAAGCCGCCGTTGCACACGGTGGGGCTGGGGATAAAAGAGACGCTGTCCCTTGATCCGGCGTTGATTGAATCGCGTTTTCGACTGAACGAGCACGAAGGCTCGGCATGGCTTTTCAGTGGCCATTTGTGTGGCGACAACCCTGCTGGCGGGTTTCTTTATACTAACCGCCAGTCGCTGTCGTTGGGCATCGTTGCGCCACTGACCTCTGTTCGCGAGGGACCTGTTGCTGCATCCAACCTCCTGTCGCGCTTCAAGCATCATCCCGCGGTACGTCCTTTATTGCAGGGCGCGGAAACCGTTGAATATGGTGCGCATCTGGTTCCGGAAGGAGGATTTCGGAGCATCCCGCGAACCCGGGCGGGTGAAGGATGGATTCTGGTGGGCGATACTCTTCGTACCTGTATCAATACCGGAGCCACCATCCGCGGAATGGACATGGCGATGCTGAGTGGTCAGGCTGCTGCTCGCGCGCTGATTGCCGCCCGGAGCGCGCCAGGCCAACCACTCCTCACGCTTTATAACGAACAGCTACAGCAGAGCATTTTGTGGCAGCAACTCAAACGCTACCAACATCTCCCCTCCCTGCTTCAGCGCCACGGCTGGTATCAGCAATGGCCATCGTTTTGCCAGGCGGTCATGGCAGATCTTAGCCGTGTTGATGCCGGTGTGAATCCCCCACTCTGGCGCACTGTATTTCACCATGCGCGCCAGTTTGGCCTGCGTCGCCTTGGCGCAGATATTTTTCGGAGTCTGCGATGTCTGTAAACGAAAGTCTGGCACGCAACTGCTACCATCCCGCCCAAAGTCCGCATATCGAACTTCGGGAAATCAACGAACAGCAGCAACAGCAACTGGAGAAGATCTGCCCTGCCGGTTTGTTTCAGCGCAGGGATGACGGCCAGATGCTATTTCATTATCAGCACTGTCTTGAGTGTGGCTGCTGTCGGATGATCCTCGGTGATACTGCGTTGAAAATCTGGCGCTACCCACCTTCAGGTTTCGGCATTGTTTTACGTTTCGGTTAACTTCAAGAAAGGATGTTTGTGTGCCATTACTTCACCTGCTAAGACAAAACCCGGTGATCGCCGCGGTAAAAGATAACGCCAGCCTGCAACTTGCCATCGCTTCAGAGTGCCAGTTTGTCTCCGTCTTATACGGAAATATTTGTACCATCAGCGGGATAGTGCAAAAGATCAAACAAGCAGGGAAATACGCATTTGTGCATGTTGACCTGCTGGAGGGAACCTCTAACAAGGAAGTGGTCATTCAGTTTCTGAAGCTGGTGACTCAGGCCGATGGGATCATCAGTACCAAACCCGCCATGCTGAAAGCCGCGCGTGCCGAGGGCTATTTTTGCATCCATCGCCTGTTTATTGTCGATTCGATCTCTTTTCATACTATTGAAAAACAGGTGTCGCAATCGGGTGCGGATTGCATTGAGATCCTGCCCGGCTGTATGCCAAAAGTGTTGGGCTGGGTCACAGAGAAAGTTCGTCAGCCGCTGATTGCCGGTGGCTTGGTTTGCGATGAAGAAGATGCCCGTAATGCGATGGCGGCGGGTGTTGCTGCACTATCAACAACCAACATTGATGTATGGAAACTGGCAAAATCGCTTAACTGATCTTCTCTGCCAGCGCTTCAAGCACCTCGGTAACATCTCCGACAATCCCCACATCTGCTGCGGCAAAAACAGGCGCGGCAGGATCGTGGTTAATCGCGACAATGAAATCACTTCCGGCAATCCCCGCCAGAAAGGCGGATGCTCCCGACGCTCCAGCCACCAGGCAGAGTGCCGGTGCGATCTTCTGGCCGGAAATACCCAGCATACGCTGGCCATCACAGCCACCGGACATGATTCGCTGCCGGGAATATCCCTCTTCAGCCCCGATTTTTTTTGCCAGGCGCGATGTCTCAGCCCCTACGGTTCCTTGTCCACAGGCAAGGACGCGCCGCGCGGTTTCCAGTGGATGATGGGTATTTTTTTCCGTCTGAGGTGGGAGAAGCCCTTCTCTTAACGGGTCAGGAACAAGTGTCTGTTGCCTGCTCAACGTTAATGGCGATACACCTTTGTGGTATACACCTTCAGCAAGAGACAAACAAAGTGGTGAGGCTTTTACCTCAAATGTTGCCGTCAGCGCTCCGCCATAAACGGCTTTTGCTACTGTGCCTGCTTCAGGACAGAATTCGGTTACCTGACAAACGGCACTCCCACGCAAACGCCAGGCCAGACGCGAGGCCAGTTCATCTGCGATGGCGCCGCCCGGAAAGAGGATTATGTCTGTCTCAGAAGCGTGAAAAGCGTGTTCCAGTGCGGGTAAGAGTTGTTCGGGAAGGAAAAAATCACCTTCAACATTCCAGCCACTCAGCGACGCCGATGCGAGCCCGCTGTCTGCCAGAAAGGCGAACAGCGGGTCTATATCTTTGGGATGTAACAGCACGAGGGCAACCTTCATCACTTCATCCTTTCCGCTAAATAATCTTGCCAGAGTTGCTGAACGTTATCCTGCACACTGCCCCCCTGGATAATCACGCCAGCACGGTGAATAGGTTGTCGTTGAAGCGACAAACAATGCGACGGAAGAACTCCCGACGCCCCCTCTTCAATGCACTCAATCTCCGCATGCGACGCAGACATACGTGCCCGAAGGCCTGGTACTCGCAGTGCCATTTGCCCACGATTTTGTACCATCAGCACCGCCGGATGTTGCAGTTGCCAACGCTGGCGATGCCGGAGACTTTCGCACAGCACGTCAAAACCTGACGCGCCAGGCATAACCTCTGTTACCTGTGTCAGACACGGCCAGTTAAGCATTTCCGCGACCATCCAGCCTGTCTGACCATTCTGACCCTCACAACTCTGCGTCCCGAGCAAAACCAGATCGATCGCATTTTGTCTGATATACCGGCTGATGCGTTCCGCCACAAACGCAGGTGCAAAGCGGGTGTCGGTCTCACTGTTCAGGCGAACACATCGCTCAAAACCGAGTGCCTTGAGGTGACGTAAAATCGGCATCGCGTGCTCATCACCAAGTGTTATGGCGCTGAGATGCACCCCTGGATGACGATCGCGCGCCCTGAGCATGATTTCCGCCGCCCCCAATTCATCGTTTCCGATCACCCGGCGCATCAATGACGCGTCCGGGCCTTTGTTTCCTTTTCCTGCAACCTGCCAGTCGGTTTCCGCCAGCATCGACAGATCCGGTTCAGCCTTAAACGCCAACAGAATGTTCATCGATCTTCTCCAGTGGTTTTAGCTCCCCGTCTGCGGCCTCCACCAGCGACAGGTTTCGCGTTTCCGGCGCCCAAAGCACCGACACCAGAAAGCCTATTAGCAATACCGTCACCAGAATCAAAAGCATGGCGCGCATTCCCCAGGAGACCAACACAATCGGCAACAAAGCAGTGCTGATAGCCGCACCAAGACGGCTCATCGCCGTTGCGAACCCCACCCCCAGCGAACGGATATCAGTCGGAAAACTTTCTGCCGGAAGAATGCCCACCAGGTTGCTGGCCGCCGAAATTGCCGTGCTGAACAGCACAAACAAAAACAGTATTACCGTTCCGTTGCTGGCTGAAGTGAATGCCAGTACAGACAATGTGAGCGCCAGCAACAGGAAGCTGCTTATCAGGAAGCGACGCCGGGAGAGTGACCATGTTAATACAAGGCCAATCAGTGCACCGACGATCAACAAGACGTTAAGAATAAGGCTGGTTGTCAGGGCATCTTCCAGCCCGATAGTTTGCGCAATAGTCGGCAGCCAGGTGTAGATCACAAACCATGGCACAACGAGGCAGATAAAAAAGACACTATTGAATACCGTCCTCCGCCAGTAGCGGGAAGAAAACAGCGCCCCTATATGGCGGGTAGTGACAGTGGCAATTTCATCTCCGGGCAAAACATGAGCACCAAGAAAACGGTGAATCACGGCATGCGCTTCGCTGATCCGCCCCTGACGCATTAGCCAACGGGGCGATTCGGGTGTGCCTATACGCAGCAGGGTAATCAGCAGGGCCGGAAACGCCGCAGAAGCTAATAACCAGCGCCAGGCATCCGGATCGCTGTTGATCCACGCGTGCCCCATGACACTCGCCAGCACATAACCGATTGTCCATACCACGCTGAACGAGCCGAGCAACATTCCGCGATAACGCCGTGGCGAAAACTCCGCCAGCAAAGTATGTCCAACCGCGTAGTCTCCCCCGAGGCCAAACCCAATCAGGATACGCAAAAAGATCAACTGCTCCGCCGTTGTGACAAAAAACTGCAGAAATGAGGCGAAAGTGATCAGAAGAAAACTGAAAGTGAATATTCGCTGGCGTCCCGTATGGTCAGAGATCCACCCCAGGATCAAACTGCCCAAAAACAGGCCGAACAAGGCAGAACTGCCAATTAAACCTTCCTGCACCACAGTAAGGTGCATTTGAGGCTGTAGCTGGATCATCGCGTACCCAATGACCCCCAGCACATATCCGTCGGTAAGATGAGCGCCAAAGGTTAAACCGGCAATGCGCCAGTGAAAACGGGTAAGCGGCAAGTCGTCCATACGAACAGGTGACGCATTCATAGCTTTCCCCCGTAAAATAAAAAAACGGCCCCCTCACGGAGAGAGCCGTAACAACTGTTATTTTTCAATCGGATAAATAGTGCCAGCGTTCATAATACCGTTAGGATCAAACTGACGTTTTAATCCTTCCAGCAGCGTCCAGGCCGTCCCGTGTTCCAGCTTACTCCAGTGCACACGGTGTTTACCGATACCGTGGTGGTGCACCATAGATCCACCAAGACGGATGGTCTCTTCGCAGATAATTTTATTCAGAGGGTTATGATATTTATCGATCTCCTCTTCCGGTTTACAACCCACCACGTTGTAGTCATACACAAAGTACATGTTGGTTCCGTTGATGTAGCTGTGTGAAGAGTGGCCGCCCAGCATGGTGATATCATCCGCATGCGGGAACTCTGTACGAATACGGTGGAGAACGTTCTCATAGATCTGGTTAATACAGCTCCAGTCACCAGATACTTCTGTGGTAAAGCCCATGTTATGCGTTTTCAGGATCTGTACGCGTTCAGCGGCGACTTTATCCGGCCCCCAGTTCAGATGGTTGAACCAGTTCTCGATGAGTTTACTGTCCACGCGCTGACATTGCGGATAACGCGCAACAATCTCCGCAATACCGTCTCCGGTCGCGCGCGCAATTCGTGGGTTGCCCTCGGCCATGAAAATCAGCACACATTTTCCCTCCGCGAAGTGAGTGAAGTGCTGTGTACCATCCTCGGCATCATACAGACGTGCAATGGAAGGACGATAACCTTCAACCATCACTTCACGTAAGATTTCAAAGCCGGTTTTCATGTCATCAAGAATGTAGCCATAGAAGAGGTTATTCTCTGGCGTGAATTTGAAAATTTTCACCGTGACTTCAGTGATATAGCAAAGTGCACCTTCGTTGCCGATGATGATATGACGGATATCAGGCCCGGCGGCACGGCGCGGCACATTTTTAATACGGGTGACAGTCCCATCTGCGAGGACAGCCTCCAGCCCCACCACCATATCTTCGATTGCGCCATACAGCGTTGAAAACTGTCCGATACTGCGGGTTGCAACCAGGCCGCCCATCTGTGCCAGCGGTTTCGACTGTGGCGAATGCCCGGTTGTATAGCCTTTCGCACGCAGCGCGTTTTCCAGCACCTCCAGTGGCACACCACATTGCGCCGTTGCCTGCATGTTTTCGATATCAATATTGATAATCTGGTTCATGCCTGAACCATCCAACACCAGTGAATCCCGGACAACAGTTTCAAGCCCGCCTTCAGTGGCAGAGGCGCCTGTACGAGGAACACCATTGATTTTATGCTGGTTCATAAAGGCGAGTATGCGTGATACCTGCTCAGTGGACCCCAGTTTTACCACCGCAGCAGGCAGTGGAAGTGTAAACACGCCATGGATATCAGCATATTTTCTGAAGCGGTCAACACTATTTTTCTTTAGAACATTCTCATCGATAATAACGCGCTCAGGACCAACAATCTCTTTTATCTGTTCAACAATGCGTTCGCGGGACAATGACATATTTTTTCCTTTCAGATAATTAAGCAATATAAAAAGAAACCACCTTATTACGGGTTATCGAACCAGGTAACCACCATCAACAACCAATAAATGACCATTAACATAATCAGAAGCACGACTTGCCAGGAATATCATGGCTCCCATTAAATCCTGGGTATCCCCCCAACGATTAGCTGGAATATGGTCAAGAACACGTTGGTTCGTTTCCGGATTACTCCGCGTTGCAAGAGTGATATCTGTCGCGTAATAACCAGGTGCAATACCATTAACCTGAATATTGAATTGCCTCAGTTCATCGCAATATGCTTTAGTAAATCCAGCCAGTGCATGCTTTGTTGCGGAGTAGGCCGGAGACCATTGCCCACCCAAATATGAAAACAGTGAACAAATATTAATTATCTTTCCAGTATTCTGCGGAATCATCACTTTTGCAGCCTCATGGCTGAGTTCAAAAGCCGCCGTCAGGTTAACGCTAATCATCGGGTCCCAGTCATCGCGACCAAAATCCAGCACCTTGTTCAGCTTACAAATTCCGGCGTTGTTGACCAGGATATCCACTGTGCCAAAACGCTTACAACAGGCTTCGATTATCTCGCGCGGCACGCCCTGAGCGGTGATATCGGCATACATAAACTCAACCTGAACGCCCTGCTGCTCAATCAGCTCACGGGTTTCGCCATTATCTTTAATGAAGCTGGGAATGAAAATATTCGCCCCGGCTTTTGCCAGCGCCAAAGCAAAAGCCTGCCCAAGACCACTATTGCCCCCAGTGACAATTGCGGTTTTACCCTTCAGAGAGAAGAAATCCATTGAGAATGCATTCAGTGATTCGACTGACATAATGTGCCTCCATGATCCTTTAAGCAAAAAAAAAAGAAAGGTAACTTCCCCCGTGAGAGGGAAGTTACCTTTCTCATGTTCTCTGGTAACTGGCCTAATTTTCTATCATAACCACACATTATCGAATGTGATGAAACTCACAGAGTTCTATTTCATATATCGTTAGCGCAGAATATTTAGAAGCGTGATTACTCTCACACTCAATTTTTCTTCCTCATGGTATTTATTGAGTTATTACTCGAGACCATGAGAAAAGTAATCCACCTGAAAAAGGCGGTTTGCTTTTCTCTTTTTTTTGTCTATTTAAAATGAGATTACGGTATGCAAAAAACCTCATATCGCCGTTGGATAACACTTGCCATTATCAGTTTTAGTGGTGGCGTGAGTTTCGATTTAGCCTATTTACGTTATATTTATCAAATCCCCATGACTAAATTCATGGGATTTAGCAATACCGAAATCGGGTTAATTATGAGTACCTTCGGGATTACTGCAATTATTCTTTATGCGCCGAGTGGTGTCATTGCAGATAAATTTTCGCATCGGAAAATGATTACATCCGCCATGATTATCACCGGATTACTCGGTTTTCTGATGGCCACCTATCCGCCACTGTGGGTCATGCTGCTCATTCAGGTTTGCTTTGCGATAACCACAATTTTAATGCTGTGGTCAGTCTCCATTAAAGCCGCCTCACTCTTAGGGGATCACAGCGAACAGGGGAAAATCATGGGCTGGATGGAGGGACTGCGCGGTGTTGGCGTTATGTCTCTCGCGGTCTTTACCATGTGGGCATTTTCTCAATTCTTACCCGAGGACCCACGTAGCCTGAAAACCGTGATTCTGATTTACAGTACGGTTTATATCCTGCTTGGGATCTTGTGCTGGTTTTTCGTCAACGACGGCCAGTCCACGGCCAGTGACGGCGAACCGGCGAAAAAGGCCTTCCAGCTCAGTGATATTCTGTCAGTACTGCGGATCAGCACCACCTGGTACTGCAGTATGATCATCCTCGGCGTTTATACGATTTACGCCATTTTGAGTTACTCAACCAACTACCTGACCGAGATGTACGGCATGATGAATCGCCACAGATAATCTAGACACTTCCGAGCCGCTGATAATATTGTTTTTCGTATTCAGTTGGTGGCATATGA
>NZ_WLVC01000052.1:0-29756 GCF_016859735.1 Lelliottia sp. RWM.1
GGTGAAGATCCTTTTTGATAATCTCATGACCAAAATCCCTTAACGTGAGTTTTCGTTCCACTGAGCGTCAGACCCCTTCAATAACACTTCCGTTTTTTCGCCCTCATTTGAGGGGCTTTCTCTTTCAGTTTTTTTGTTGCGGTCGGTGCTGTCGGTTGCGCTGGCCATCTGCTCGATGCCGACGTCGGCGTTTTTATGATTTACCTGTTTTCAGTAAGTTACAACAAAACAATGACGAAAAAAGGCAGTCAGTTTTTTTGATGAATGCAGTAGCGGCGGTGCGCTACGTGAAATCTGACAAAAAGGCAGGGGGAGTGGGCAGTGATTTTTTGCGTAGCGCAGGCAAAAAAAAGCCCTTCATTTTCATGAAAGGCTTATCGATTAACCGTTGGTGGCTTTCCTGATCTTCTGATCGGTTTTGTACTGCGAAAGCGCATAGACTGCCCATATCGTAGCGGGTATCCACCCGATCAGGGTGATTTGCAATATCAGACAAATAATCCCCGCAATAGGTCGTCCTATAGTGAAGAAGGTCAACCAGGGAAGAATGAAAGCTATCAATAAGCGCATTACTGTTCCTCACCTTCGGATTGAGACGAACCTTTTGCAATTAAGAATTCATCCAGATCACGTCCTGCGGCCAGCGCTTCTTCAATGGGTTTCGGTTTTCGCCCTTTGCCAGTCCAGGTTTTAGTAACGCCATCTTCTATAAACTGGTATTTTGGCGCAGCTTTAGGGGTTTTGCTGCGCTTCTTGCTTTTGCTTTGCCCTTCAATCTGCCCCAGGAGTTCTTCCGGGGTGAATCCTTCTCCGGCAATCAATTGCAGCAGATCCAGACGTTTTTGTTCACGCTCGGCACGTTCTTTAGCTTCACGTTCAGCATCTTCCCGGAGTTCCTCAATAACTGAACCCAATTTTTCGTACATATCGAGCAGTAAATCAAACTCAGTTTCGCGGGCGAACACGCGAAGCGATCTGATATTGCTCAACGTGCGGCGGATTTCATTGTTAGCGGTTGTATCGCTCATTAATCATTTCCTTTTGGTTATCTGACGTATTTCCACACGCTGGATGGAATTTTATCATACAACTTATTCATCACTATTTCGGCACGACGATGATCAGCAGCCATGTAAAATCGCCCCAAATCATCGCCGGTCAGTTTACGACTGGTGAGTTCAATCACTTTTTCCAGCGTTTCTCTTTCGCTACAACGCCGTAGTTGGCGTAACCAGTCTTCTTTAGTTTTTCTCATTACGGCCTATTTACGAGGTGCAAAGCCGAGTTTGCCGGTTTGCTTGTTTTCCAGAACTAAAGCCGTATCGAATTTTTTACCGGCTTTGCTCGTAAATCCCTTGATTACACCCGTTGCCCCTTTTTTCAGCAACGTTTCAATCTGGTTAGTGGTCAATGTTTTGCCAATGAACTCGCGCCAGATTTTAAAGTCACAGCCGGTGCAGGCGAACAGCTTTGGCCTGACAACAATGGACTTACCACAGTTGGGGCAGGGGGTTTCCAGTCGTTCGGATTGACCCGCCGGGCTTTTGCCCTCACCCTGGATTTCGCCCACGGTAACACTCTGTACCTGTTCACGCAATTGCCCCAACAGGTCTTCGATAAATGTATCTACAGTTTTTGTTCCCTGCTCGATTTCAGCCTGCTGTTCTGACCATAGCGCAGTCATATCTGGTATTGTCGCTGACTCTGGCAGTGCTTTAAAAAAGGCTAAGCCGGTATCGGTGGGAATGAGTTTGCCCTTATCAAGCTGGATGTACTGCCGGGTTTTTAGCTTTTCCAGCATATCAGAGCGGGTTGCCGGTGTACCGATGCCACCGTGTTCATCCTTCTTGTCTTTGTCTTTGGCTTTGAGCAGTGCCTTAATATGCGCATCTTCTACAAAATCAGCCACACGAACCAGGGCGGCCAGAAGGGTTGCTTCGGTGAACAACGGCGGCGGTGAGGTTTTCTTCTCATTCACAGTGACGCCGTCACAACTGCCACTTTCACCTGTACGCAGTGCCTTGAGTACGTCAAAACTGCTTTCTGGCGCATCATCTGAGGGTTCTTCGGCTTCTTCACCACGCAGGAATGCGGTAAAACCGGCATCGGTTGTCTGACGAGCGCGGCTACTGAACGTCTCCCCGTCCACCGATACCACCACAGACGCCTCCTGGTAGCGTTTATTCGCCATAAACTGCACCAGATAGTGTTGCGCGATAGCCTCATATACCTGTCGCTCCGGCTCGCTGAGGACGGATAAATCAGGTACGTTCGCGGTCGGGATGATCGCCGTGTGCGCCGTGACCTTTCCACTGTCAAACGCTTTGCTTTTACGGCTGGCGTCGATTTGCAGATCTGCATATTCTGCCCGCGATTTCAGCGCGTCCAGCACCTGCGGTGCTTCGCTAAACTGTTCGTCAGAAAGGTAAGAGCAATCAGAGCGGTTGTAGGTGATCGCCTTGTATTTCTCGCGTAGCTGCTGCGTGATTTCCAGCGTCTTTGCCGCCGTCATTTTGTGCTGGCGGTTCATGTATTGCTGCAATTTAACCAGGTTAAACGGTAACGGCGGGGCTGTCTCTTTATCCTGCACGCCTGCGGCCTCTATGCTGGCCGCCTTGCCCTTTAAACGTTGCGCCAGGTTATCAGCATAGCCTTTGCTGGTAAGGCGTTTCTTATCGTCCTGTGGCGCATCTTCGTTGACCTTCCAGTTGGCGGTGAATTGTTGACCGTTCACAGAAAAATCACCCGCCAGAGTGTAGTAAAAACTCGACGTGTGCGACTGATTAGCCAGGTAACGCCGGACAATTAACCCCAGGATAGGCGTCTGAACCCGGCCAACTGACAATGTGCCATTATAGCCCTGCGCCCGGCCTGCAATGGTGTAGGCACGGGTCATGCTCAGTCCGTAAATCAGATCACCGGCTGCCCTTGCCAGCGCCTTACGATAAATGCCCCGGAATTCACGGTTATCTTTAAGCTGCGCCAGAGATTTTTTGACTGCCGCATCGGTGTTGTCGTTAATCAGCAACCGTTTAACCGGCTTGCTATTCCCCGCGTACTCCAGCAGTTCTTCAACCAGCAGTTGCCCTTCGTCGTCAGGGTCGCCAGCGTGGACTATCACATCGGCTTTTTTAATCAGATCGAGAACGATTTGTGTATGCGCGGCATTACTGGCAATGGGTTCATAACGCAGCGGATAGAGTTGTAGCGGTAAATCCGCTGCCACCCATTTTTTATAGTCCGGGTTATAACTCTCCGGCTCAACGGTTTTCAGTAAATGGCCGTAGCACCACGTTACAAGGTCTTCACCCGCTTCGATATAGCCGTTTTTCTTTTGAATGCTTCCTCCAAGTGCTTTAGCAATATCATTTGCAACGGAGGGTTTTTCTGCGATATAGAGTTTCATCATTTTATCCTTTACATCTGATTAATTTGTTAGCGCAGCGAATAGTGCGTTCTTCTGCAATTAATCGTTTCCAGTTATCTTCATTTAGCGATTACATCTTTCAATACAATCATTTTGTACTAAAGACTGAATTTCACCCGCCGCCTCGACAATAATTTCCTGTGCATTATCTTTATCAAAAGCGTTAACTATTATTGATAGCTGATCACTGACATCTCTTGCTAATGCAAAAGTATCTTCATTGTCATCATCATTTATGCAATATCGGTTTTTCAATAATAACTCAACGCTCCCTGTTTTACTCGTTGTTGTACATGTGAAAGAGCCATCTTCTAATCGCAGAGTTTCTATTTCATATTCAAACAAGGGTTTAAAGTTTTCCAGCGAGTCAGAAGTAAATGCAACGGCAATGACTCGCCTCCCTCTTGCGCTCATGATTTTTAAAAAACCATACAGAAATGAGTCATGTATATTCTGTGGAAATTCCACACTATCCAGAATGACCGTGAATTCCTTCGCATCCATAATATCATCCAGATAAATACCTTCATTAGTACAACAAAGGAAAGGCAAGTCGAAATAGCACGTTGACTTGCACATTTTTACAAAATCAAAGTGACGGCAATCGGGGATGGTTGTTTCTTCGAGTAATTTACTTTTTCCCGTCCCTGTCCTGCCGTGAACCAGAACATGTCCTTGTGATTTAATCAGGGCTTCTTGTGCTGTTTTCTTATCGTGTTCCATTTTTAATCCTCCAACTGAAGTGCACCAGTAGCAAAGGCAGCTTCAACAACTGCGGAAAGCTGATGTGTTGGCATGTAATCTTTGTAATTAATCCATACTCGTTTGATTTTCCCATCAAATTCTACCGCGCGCTGTCTCCTTTCATTACAATCTCTGTCCAGCCATACGCCATTGAATAAAGGAAAACTATTATTCTTAAAATAGACTTTTTTATCTTCATCAGACATGCAGTTGAGCATATGAGCGAGATAACGACATACAAGCGCGAAACTTCTTACCGCATGGTCTTTGTCGTCAAATTCTATAATACCTCCTTTGCTTATCCTGAATTCTCCAAAGGTCATGACATGCGCACGTTCTGGTTTTGTCGGGAATGTCCATGTAGCGTAAAAAGAGTATACTCCGCGCTCTTTTTCTATCCATGCCTCCGCAACGAAGCAAGCCTCGCTACCATCCAGACAAGCTGAATAGCGCGGAGGTACACAAAACGAATCACTGTCGTGAGAAACAGGTTGCGTGTATTTTCCAAGAATGAAAGTATCACCGACTTTCATATCCCTGATTGAACGCTGAAACCAGAGAGGCATCCGGCAATAACGCATAAAGTCATAAACTGTTTTTATTGAACTAACTTTCATAACGGGTTCATTCCTCATCATAAGTTACGAAGAAAATTTCCTCGTCTAAGCGAAAATTAACAAACTCCTTATCTTCTTCGTTAAGTTGGCTGTAAGTAACGGAATGTTTTTCAGCCATCTTTATTAAATCGCCGCTGTTAGCAATAAACTCAGCTTCATGCTGATTGATTTCACGCATGACTTTGAAGTATTCAGTGTTAGGGTGGCAAAACGCATTTTCACCAGATTCAGCTTCTTGTTGTTTAATCCAGTCTGCCAGATTGACTTTAAACGATTCTGTTTCCATATTGAATTCCACATTGGTTGAGTTTATTTTTTCAGGGAAGCTAATGGTAATGCCAGTTGCCTTGCTTGATTGAAAAGCATCAATCAGGTCATAAGCTGTTAACCATTCTTTAAACTGCGGACTTACATTCTCGTTATCAATAAAAAGAGTAAGGTATGTAAAGTCACTTGTTTCAAACAGAGATTGCAGATCACGTCCGTTAGCAATGGCGTAAGCCGTTAACCACTGAATATCGTTTGTATCTGTTATTTTTTTTACAATTAACGATTCAGAGTAAGGCAATGCCATGAGTTCAGAACATGTTAAATCATCTCCACTGTGCAGTCTGCTTCTGAGGTTTGAGCTTTCTTCTGTCACAACGTTTAATTCGATTTCAAGGAGAAGATGAGTACCAAGCAAACAATTATTCAGGGCAGCAATGTCTTTATCTGTTAGCATAGTTTTCCCGCCTTTAATATTCGGTTATCTTATCGATTGCTGTTTTATTTTCTTTACCGCGCCTACTTTCATGATAAAACTGAAAACAACGGAAAGCGCGAGTGAGGCAATAAAGATTACTGGCAACCACGGTGCTACGTGTTTGAACAGTTCAGCACACATATCCCATACCTGATTCCACGTCACATACTGTACTGACGAGTGCATAACCAGACTGGAAAGATAAAGCAATCCATTAGAAATTAAGTACACCAGTATCAATCCGAACGCAGCGAGACCAGCAAGTTTTATGAAGTATGAAATAACGACTTTAAAACTGAATATAATTGTCTGTTTCATTGTCTTTGTTTCCTTATTTTTACAACACCGCTAACGTCAGATTTAAATCTGACGCCAGCAGCGTTATGTTAACCGCGAATCTTTCCGAATTTAGACAGGATTTTACTGACGGTGGCAGGGTCTGCGCTGGCGCACTGCCCTAAAAAATCCTGACGCA
The DNA here is from genome assembly GCF_016859735.1 of Lelliottia sp. RWM.1. Classification (NCBI taxonomy): domain Bacteria; kingdom Pseudomonadati; phylum Pseudomonadota; class Gammaproteobacteria; order Enterobacterales; family Enterobacteriaceae; genus Lelliottia; species Lelliottia sp. RWM.1. The sequence goes on from NZ_WLVC01000052.1 coordinate 6,009, forward strand.
TGTCGAACGTTTTACCGGGGTTAAAGCGATGTTTTTTCTTAAAGGCGTTAATGCTGAAAAACTTCTTCACAGCGCCGTTACACTCCGAAGGGCTTTCACCCATGACTTTCCCGGCCATGCAAAGAAATACCGTACACGGATCGCCGGAATCAACGTTATCGTCTGCCATAGCTGGCATTGTTGTAGCGGTCAGGCACAGCAGTGCCGCCGCAATTGCAGTTTTTTTCATGAAGTCACCTTATTTAGATCAACGTATGAGGTAAATATCCACGCTGTTACACGTCAGGCAGTCATTTTTTGACTGGTAACGAATAACACCTTTTGCACCATGCTGGCGAAGCCAGGATTTGGCTGCAAAATAGTCTCCTTTAGGGCTGGCAGCAACCAGCACCGCGCTTGAATGTGCTACGGCGTAAAATACATCCGGCGTATAGGTTTCACGGTCGCCCTGAAAGCCGTACAACACCCGTGACCAGTTACCGGCTACAGCGGGGGCGGGAACAATCACGTTGTTTTCCTGCCACTGCGGCAAGGTGGTATTCAGCGCCTGCGCCTCCCCCTTCCAGTTAACTTCTGGCGGAGGTGGTGGGGAAGAACACCCTACCAGGAGCAGCACGAAAGAAATGGCTAACGCTCGCATCATTCTCCCTCTCCTTTAGTTACCCACTGACCGTTTTCGCATACCTTATCCGCCATCAACGGCGCATCCTTGATCTGCTTGCCATCGGTATAAGACTTACTGGCATACAGGCAGGTTTCTTTATCACCTTTCCTTATTTTCAGGTTTTGTAATTCCTGACGGATAAGTTTTAATTCCAGTAATTGCTCTTTAAGCAATTGCTGATTTTTTAGAGCGATAACAGCGTTATCCGCATCGTTAACCGGAGTCCCGGCACAAAAACCCGTAACAGGAATGACAAACAGGGTGATTAGCAGTAATTTATTCATATTCACTTCGTTTCGCCTCGCATAGATTTACTAAAAGCTGCATTGTGTTTAGGCAGGGTTAGATAATGCATGTCGCTAACCACGACAGACATGAATGTTATTAACCATATATACCAGATGACAGTTCTTGTCATTTCTATCATTTTTGAGAAATCATCCACGCCTAACACACCAGAGTTCTGCCACTCTGTTTTTATTTCAAACAGTACATTAACAGGAACGAACGCCAATATTCCAATTGCACAAATAAACAGCATTAACGGAAAGTATCTGATACTTTTGTTTAGTGCGTGCATTAAAAATAAGAGAATATTTAGCGCTATTTTTTTACCTTCACCCGAACTTAACTTTCGAGATGCTGTCTTCTTATTCTGAGGTTCATCCTGCGATTCTGGCGAAAAATCATCTTCCAGAGAATAACCTTCCGGCTTACTCATGGCTTGTGCGATTGCTGTTTTCTTTGCATTCATTGTTTTCATGCCATTTATCCTCATAATGTGGATCGATAGTAATCAGTGTTTCTTCCACTTTTAGCATAAGGGGGATAACCATACCTGCCCCCTTCCCTGTTCTTTCCGCCCACTCGTTATTTTCCAGACAGTCTAAAAATTGCCGCCCACCTTCCGTGCATTCTGAAATAAAAATCCTTTCAGGTTTACATCGTTGCGATTTACTTATTGGTATGCTCATTACGCTGCCTCTTTTAAATCGAAGTTAGTAGCTTCAAGCTCCCTGCGCAAAAGTGCATGAGCAAGGTCTAATTTGGTAGGGAATTCTCCTTTTTTCAGTCCGGCTTTCACTCCCTGCAAATAGGGTGAAAGGCTAATCAGTTTATCCATAAAGAAATCGTCGTTGTAGTACATCGCCTTATGGCACTTAATCGGGTGTTCTCCTTTCAGTATGACAAATTGTTCCTCAAACTTGAGAGTGCCTAACTCCTGCGGTAACACCAACGCACGCTGCGCATCGTTTTCAGATTCCCCCTGCGAAGTGCCGCCCTTATTACGGCTTTTGCTTTTACCTTTGGCTTTTAGCGTGGTGTAGCCGAGTTTCGCAGAAACTTCATCGGCGTCGTCCTTCTCGCTTACCGCATAAATAACCCGGCAAGGGTGCATCGACATGAGAGTTTTTGCACCGTAAACCCCGTAAATTTCTATCAGTTGTGAAAGGTTCTGATAGATGGTTAGCAGTTTCAGTTTAAAACCCGCGATAAAGCCGGAAGCCTTTTTGATATAATGCATCGCACCGATTGCCGGAAATTCATCCAGCAGGAACAAAACGTCATGCTTGTTTTCCGGTACAAAATCCGGGTTTTCTCGCATATTGACGTCGATAGCGAAATTGAAGAATAAATTCAGGAATTCATCAGCAATTTTCGCATCGTCGGCACTGATACCCAGATACACGGTCATTTTTTCCTTACGCAACAGGCGTAAATCAAAATCATTGCGGTCGGTCGCTTTGCGGAACAGAGGCAGCGTGAACAAATTGAGCTTTTTCTGGAACGTTTCCTCCAGGCTGGACTTCGCTTCCCCTTCTGACTCAAACAGCTTCTTGATTTTGTTCAGCGCATCGGTAATGAGATACCGGTCATTATCATTCTGCGCTTTTTCAATCCACCCTTCGCGGTCGGTAAGCAATTCCTCCTGATTGACGTTGTAGTACAAGTCCAGCACCGTTCCGATGGAAAATAGCGGCTTCACCCCCACCGCTTCCAGGTATTTGCGGTCATACTTCATGGCAAAGTGCAGAAGTTCGGTGTAGGCGATAAATACGCGCCCTGCACCGCTGTTGAAGTGCGCCTCCGCCCCTGCCAGTCCTGCTACCGGCCACAACGTGGTAGACAGGTTCAGCAGATAGCCCGCGCCCTTTTCATGGTCGAGATCCACATAGAACAGTGGATTGAAACCGTGTGTCTTGCTGGAAAACGGGTCGAGTAAAAAAACCTTATGCCCCAGCGTCTTCTGCCGGTATCGGCTGGTGATGTTGTAGCACTCCTGCTTCGGGTCGAGCACAACCATTGAGAATTCAAAATCAAGCAGGTTGGGAATGACGATCCCCGCGCCCTTACCGGCGCGGGTGCCTGCCCCCATCGATACAAAATCAGGTTGCGTATAGCGCAGCAGTTGCCCTTTGTAGCGCCCGATGATCACACCGCCTTTTTTGTCGTTCCCCCACGTCACCTGTTTGGATTTACGCACATCCGCATCCGTGGCGAACCGCGCCTCGCCAAACAGCGCGGTTTTGGGTTTGCGGTTCCCGGAGAGGATTAACCCCCCCACCATCAACAGCGCCCCCACAAGGCCAACGCCCAGGGCTTTCATTCCGTTGAACCAGATATCGTGCCTGACGTGGCTGTCCGTCAATACCGTCCACAACATCCCTACGCGCCACGTTTTGATCGTCTGTATCAGGCCGATACCATTAAGCGGATACACGGCCACTGTCGCTATCATCCAGGCCACGGGTAACGTTGCCAGCAGCAGGAATGCCAGTTGCCCCTTATCAAAAGATTTCATCGCGGAACCTCCGCATGTACTCCGCTTTATCCGCCTCCCTGAAGTAGATATCGCCCATATGGCGAACATCGCCCTCAAGCTGAATACTGGCTACCACATCAACGCTGTTCAGCACCTTGCTGAGTAATACGCTGTAGGGCAGATTGCTGCATTCGGTGTTCTGGAAACAGCGGTCAACCAGACCCTGAATGGCTTCATAGGGTGAACCGGCGTGTACGCTGGTCACACACCCCTCATGGCCGGAACCGACGATCTTGATAAACTCCCAGGCTTCACCGCCGCGCACTTCGGTGATAAGAATACGGTCGGGGTTCATACGGTAGTTGGCACGCACCAGAGCACCCGGCGTCACAATCGCTTTGCTGCTGTTGCCGACTTCACTCGGATAGAACAAATTCACATAGTTTTTATGCTGTTTGAAAAACACCTCCGGGTTATCTTCGATGGTGGTGATACGCAGGTGCAACGGAATATAATCAATCAGGGTTTTCAGATAGGTGGTTTTTCCGCTGCCGGTTTCACCACAAAACACCATCGTTTTGCCGTACTCCATGCACTTCTCAATGAACTTTGGAATATTGCGTTCCTTGTACAGACGGAGCAATTCAGCATTATGCGATTCTTCCTGTACCTTGCCCTGTACCCTGTCGTAAAAGCCATTGTCAATATAAGACTGGTGAGGGATTTGCACCGTAGAAGGTTTGCGCAAGGTAATTGAAACTGTGTCCCGCTGACAGGCAGGGGGAATAATGACCTGACAACGTTCCCCTGTATTCAGGGTTGCCGATAAAATAGGTTTGATATCCGAAATGTATTCACCGTGATAAGTCGCAAGCAGGCGAGAAAACTTCTCGCAATCGTCAAGCGTGAGCGGAACTTCATGCCGTTCCCACTGGCCGCGTATTTTTGTAAACAATTCCCCCGGACGGTTGACGGCGATTTCCGTCAATCCTTCCAGATCGAGGAATTCACCGAAAAGGCGGCGAGTCGTGTAATTCAGGCTGTTACTGTCTGACATGGTTTACCTCTTTAGCTTGAGTTGGTAGATATGCGAAAAATCAATATCCTGATTGGTAATAAGCGTGATAATTTCACCCTGATTTTTATAAAGCGTTGGCGGAATATTGATGCTGTTTTTCAGCGTTTCTTTTGCCATATCCGCAAAAGCTTCACGGCTGTTTTCGGTGTAATCGGTATTGCGGTCTTTTTTCCCGGCCTGATTCGATAGCGCCCCCATCACATCCGGCACCATTCCCACCATTAACGCACCGCTGAAACGTTGGACATAGTGATTATCTATCCATCCAGACACCCCGGCCTCGCCAAGTTCTCCAGCGGCGCTACTGTCCCCCCCTGCATCCATCGGGATATCGAGATAGGGCGGCTGCGCGGTACGCAGCTTGCGCACGATGATGAATGCGCGGCCTACGCCGTGGGCGAGCGTACCGCTCTTGTATTCCAGACTGGCGAGCGTGCCTTTATCCAGAAGCCGCGTATTCCCGCTGGCGCTGTAGATATCTTCGGTCAGGACGCATTGCAGTTTTCCGGCCACGTCAGAGACAAATCGCCGCGTCAGGGCGCACGGAATTGCACGATTCTCCGGGATGTAGAGATCGGGGTTGTAAGGGATGCGCGTCACCGCCTTGAGGGATTGAGGCGTCGTACCGGCCGGTACGCCCTGCCCGTCAGTCTTCACGCTGGTGCTGTCGCTTACCGCCCCCTTTTCCTTACCTTTTTCCTCACTGCGGCTTCGCGTGGTGCTTCCTGATGCAGTCGCTGTGCTCACAGAAGCCAGGGCGCGTGAGAACACGGCGGGTTTAGGCGGCGGTGGCGGGTTCTTTCCTCCGGTATCTGCTGCCTGCCCGTCAGTATCCCCTTCGGTATCGCCGTCACCGCTTCCCCCAGGGAAAGGGTTATCCTGCCCCAAATCGTTGCGCACATTGGCCGTCTTTCCTCCCGTGCTGACGGCGTTATCGGTGGTCTGCTCTTTTTTTCCTTGCCCTGTATAGGTTCGCCAGACGTTCATACCAACCAGTCCGAAAACCACAGCCAGCAAAATAAATCCAATCAGCCATTTAAGCAGCTTGTCTTTTTTCCCTTTTTTGATTTTGGTCACTTCCGGTTGATGGACTTCCTGCTCATTGTCTTTGTTCTTTTCTTTTAATTCCTGCTCCTTCCGTTGCTTTAATAACGATTCTTTTTCTGCTGTTGTTAATTCACGTTCCGGCGCTACAGGGGAATGCGCGTGCTGTTGCTTTTCCGCCAGTTCACGCATAATTTCATCCGGCGTTTTATCCTGTTCATCACTCATTATTCTTTCTCCACTCGTTCAATCTGCGGGGAAACCGTATTGCCATCTTTTACCTGCACTTTTCCAAAACCTTTATTGACAATACCGATAACGGCATTGCCATAACGCAATACAAAGGCAGGATTGACCTGCTGAATAACCAGATACTTGATATCTGCCTTTTGTTTTACACTGGTATTAAGAATTTGCTCCCGCCCGTCGATATAAGAGAAAGCGGCGGGAAATTTTTTCCCTGGCTTAAAGCCGACATAGGTAAAGCGGCCATCATCGTAAACCACATCCGGCATAATCATGCTGCTGTTGGCCTTATCTTTACCGGGTCTGGCATAGTATTCCCAGTTACGCGGGTACTGTGCATTTTCCAGTGCACGGGCAATGGCTTCACGCTCTTTCGCCTGCTGCATTTCCTGTTGACGTGCTGCGGCCATTTTTTCGGCTTTGGCGCGGTTCTCCTGCGGGTAGGTATAGCTGACGACGAAAGCCGGTTGAACAGGCGTTTTTCCGGGTTCGGTGACTTTCAATTCCAGCGAGTAATACCGCTTACTGGTGACGACAAACAGGTTAGTCGTCCAGTCCTGCGGAACGGGTTCATAAACCCGCTCCGTGCGGGTTTTCTGTCCCTCGCTGTCGGTCACTTCCTCGGTCTGCGTGACCGGCACCGGCATCACATAAACCCGGTTAGCGTCATGCTGAACATCCCAGCCCTTTGCCATGCCGGAACGGGCGTCGATCACCGTTTCATCATCGTCAAAAACCAGCGTTGAAAGGAACGCCACCTGCGTGTTAATCACCGTGGTGTTGTACGGGTTATAGCTGACCTGCTGCATCCGGCTGTCATATCGGCTCCCCTGCGGCGTGGCCGCCGCCTGCACCCCTCCGGCAACCAGAGAGAGCGCGAGTAAAGCAACAGTGAATTTCATCGCGTTACCCCCTGCTCACGTTCAGTGGAATAGGTTGTGACGATAAAGCCCAGCGGATTTGCTTCTCGCTGGCTTTCCGTCAGTTCTTTTTCCGGGATATAGCGGAACGTCAGACGCGCAACCCAAAACTCCACGTCTTCTTCGCGGGTCTTGGTATCCCTGATTGTTTTCTTGTAGCGAACGGTCGCTACCTTATCCGGGTCTTTGGCATCGGTAATAAAGTCAGAAACAATACTGATTAATACCTGTTTCTGCGCATTGTGATAAATCTTATCCGGCGATGTTCTGCCTGAAAAAATATCCAGATAGGCGTTATTGACTTCATTACTGTTAAAAAGCTGCGTGACGGTATAATCATTCTGCAATGCAAAATAGTTATAACCTTCGCGCCGCTTAATGTACTCTGCCACCCAAAACTTATTCATCACCTCATTTTCATTAAAGGTGACGCTGTTAACCATCGTCACCCGTTCGGTTCTGCCGGTAATGCCGTCAGTAACATATAATGCAGTTTCAGTTTGCTTTAATGGCAATAGGATAACGACGGCAATAACTGCCGCCGCCGCAATACCGAGACAAATCCCGCCAAAAACAAACCCCGCTTTTCTGTCGCGGCTGTCTCTTTCCAGCATATGTTGCTCAAAGTTTTTCGCCGTTCGCGTGACGCGCTCTTTTTCAGACATTTTTCATCATCTCCGGTGAGTTAATTGGAATGAGTTCCCCCGATACGTCAGGGGGTAACGGCGAATGTGACGCGCATGACGTCAGAGCGCAGGCAAGCGCCAGCGCAATGATTATTTTCATTGGATGTTCCTTTACTTTTAAATCGAGAAAGTTGCGGTGAGGTAACTGCGAATCATTGTCGTGTTGAAGGGTTCAGAAAGTATTATGCGGCTTTCTCCTTTTTCCTCGCCCGGCGCTGTTGAATTTTTTGAACCACGGCACGGGTTCCCCGTGCAGCACCGTAGCCAATCATAGCCGATGCCCCGCGCGATTTTTTTTCATCCAGCTTGCGCCCTGCGCCACCTTCAAACAGGCCATGCCCGGCACCTTTGGTTCCGCCTGCAACGCTTCTGGTAGCCCCCATAGCCGCTTTAGCGGCCACACCGGCACCCAGGCCAAGTCCTACCATCGCCATACCCTGCACAGCAGCGTTGACGCTTACCCCGGCAATCTGTCCCGCCGCTTTTGACGACAGCACAACTAAAACGCCGGATATTACCCCTGCTACTCCCGCCATAAGTCCCATTGTCATAAGGTTCGAGAATTCAGCTTGCTGTACCATCTGAGAAAATATTTTGTTGATAAAGCGGATAGCCCCCATCATAACAATCGAGGCAAACATGATAGTCAGAATGGAGGAAAAAATTGCCTGCAACCAGTTATTAAACATCTGACGAAGGAAACCAAACATAAGGCAGAAAATAAACACCGGTGCTGTAACGCACAGCAGCAAGATTGTGTATTCCGCCGCCAGATAAACTAGAGCGGTTACAACCAGTACAAACCCTCCACCTATTAAGGTAAGCAGAGCGCCAATACCTCCGGCGATCTTCACGTAATCTGAAGTATCTAATTGAAGTAATTTAGCAGCGACTTGTTGTATTTTTATCCACAACTGGTCGAGGAACAACCAGGGATCTCCCCCTGCCAACCCCTCTTTAAGCCCCTCAATCGCTGCAATAGACATATCAAGCCACCCTCCCGCATTAGTGATAAACAGCGTAATCAATGCCATTTTAGCAATGTTGTAGGTTAGATCTTCGAGTGGTTTTTGGTATTTACCTGCGACAATTTGATAAGCATTAACCAATAGATAAAGCGTAAAAGCCGAGGTAAACAGGGTGGATATAAGGGAACCATAGAAAGCCATTTTCCCTTGAGTGGCTGTTTTTAATGCCGCCATGATAAATTTATCCATTACCTGAAAAAAATCAGCATCCATAACAACTCCTTATCCCCGCATCAGCGGGGATATTATTATTTACTTGAGTATCTCTTTAAATTTAGCACTTAGCTCTGGATGTTTTTTTGCATCAGAATATTCAACAGCCGCATATAATGCAGCATCACATTTCTCACTGATAGATTTGGTTTCCTTACAACTCTTGTAGTCAGAAAATGCCAAATCAGGGTTTTCGGCATAAATTTTTTCGTATTTATCCGTTTCATCTCCCATACCACTAAACTTCGGAATAGGTGCGTGCTCTTGGTCATACAAAAACTTGCCTTGTATTGCATTCTTGCAGTTGGGTGTATCATCACCACTTTTATTACATTCTTTGACCTTTAATATTGCTTGGTCTTGATTTTTGTACCACCAGTCAACCGATTTCGTGTCCTCCTTACATCCCGATAAAACTAATCCACCAATCATCATCAAAAATACCAGCACTATCTTTTTCATGAACCTAAATCTCCAAAATGGGGAACAGGTGCGTTAAACTGCTGTTCGTTAAACGCCTTGCGCATTTTCTGCTCTGCCAGCTTATCACGTTGTTCAGCCGCTTTAATGTTCATTTCCCAAGCGCGGGTTAATGAGTTGAGCTGTACGCTTTTTGCCTGGATGGTGTTTGCCAAATCCTGAGACTCTTTGCTGTCTTTGGCGTAGGCGATGCGGTCTGTCAGCCCCCCTATCTCGTCCAACGCCTTGTTTACCTGTGATTGCACATCCAGCGTCTGTTGCAACACATAGCCCTTGTTGATGGCGTTTTTCTCGCAGGCCGTCGCGTAGCTGGACGACTGTTCCTTAGCCGCCGGTTCACATTCATCGAATGCCTTGAATCGGTCATACAATCGTTTGGCATCCCCTGTAACCGGGCTGTCTGACAGCAGCAGGTCGTTAAGACTGATCCCCTGCTTCTGCAATGCCTTGATATCGTCTTTCAATCCTTTGGCCTGTGCAACTAGCCCCTGAATATCCCGCAGCCCCGTGGCCGTAGCCAGTTGGTCTTGATAGGCTCGGATCTGATCTTTATAGTGCTGCGCGGTTTCCAGCCATTCCTTCGCCTCTTTAGCCCATTGCTGTGCATTCGCTATTTGCGCTGCACCGTCGAATACCGGTATTCCGCCTGCCTGAGTCGGAACAGAAAAAACAAACAAGGTGGCCGACAATACGGCCACGCTTAATGATTTAATTTTCATACTATTTTTCCTTAAAGTGCTCTTTCAAGGTAACGGTCAATCCAGTCTTCCGGTTTCATTCCCGGACGCCAGATCTCGTCGAAGATTTCGAGGTTGGGTTCACCTGCGCTGAGGATTTTCAGATAGTCCCCCATCGCTGACAGGTCGAATTTGACAAGGGCGGCAAATTTCTTCACTTCCCCGCGCCGCAATGCACTTTTAACCACCAGGAACTGACGCGAACCGGGGTCGAGCGTTTTGATGATATTGAAATGCGCCGGGTCTACTTTTGCTTTCTCAACATAATCGTCGTAATCGGCATCCGGGTTCGCCATCCAGATACTGGTTTCAGTGACCTCCATCGCCGCTCTGGCTATTTTGTTTTTCACCACTTCATCCAGGGATTGCGTGGCGAAGATCACCACCCCATTCAGTTTGCGAATAACCTTGAGCATGTTATAGGCAAAGTCGGTGAAAGCATCACTGGTGAGCCATTTCCAGAATTCATCCATGATGATCACCAGACGGCGGCCATCAAGCAGGCTGGTCACGCGATACAGCAGATAAAACGAAATAGCGGCGCGGGTATCGGCATCGTCGAGAAACTCTGTGCCGTCGATACCGAAATTATCCACGTTGCGTACATCGAACGTGTCAGCTTCGTTATCGAATACCCAGCCAAACTCACCGCCCTGCTTCCATTGCTTGAGGCGGATACGCAGGCCGTTTTCCTGTGCTTCGACAGTCGTCGGCTCATTGAGGTAGCTCAAAAGCTGTGTGATACCGTACTGTCGCTGTGTCAGCGGCATATCCATCACATCATCAACGGCCTGAAACAAATCATCTTCCTGCCGGTCACTGAGCGGTTGGCCGCGCCGGGTGACGATCAGCTTCATCAGGTCTTTAACGAATTTGCGATTGCGCTTGGTGCTATCCAGTGCAAACGGGTTCCACCCTGACGGTTCCCCGGCACGAATGCGGTAATATTCACCGCCTAATGCACGGATGGCGACTTCTGCCCCACGGTCTTTATCGAAAAATACGGTCGTCAGCCGCTTGCTTTTCGCCGCTGGCGAAAAGGTGGCGTGATTTCGGTATTTCTGCATCGCGTAGGCCAGCATATCGAGCAGCATGGTTTTACCTGCCCCGGCTGTACCGATAATCTTCGCATTCCCCAGGCGCTGCCGGTTAAAGTCGTCGTCTTCAAGTAACGACTGGTGAAGGTTGAGGTAGTAGGCATCCCGACTTTCGGTATCCAGCATCAGCATCGCTTCCCCCCAGGGCAGCCGATCACGTTTCCCGCCGTAGACTGAATGAAACGCGGTCATATCGGCAAAGTTCTGGCTACTGATCGGCACGCAACGGGGGCGCAGATTATAGTTTCCCGGCAACTGCGCAAAGAACGCGGCGGGTAGCGCAATTTGCGCCAGCGTGACAATCATCCCCAGGTCAGTGAGCGTGGCGCGAATGTCGTTGCTGTCACGAACAAGCTGATCCAGCGAATCCGCGTACAGCACGAATGAATAATGCCATTTACCCACACTGACATCGCCACTGGTGATCATGTCTCGCAGTACGTCCAAATCCACCTGTTCTGACACCGCATCATCCTGAGCGCTATTCAGTGCCTTACCCTTGCTCTTGATGGTTTCCAGCGCTTCGGTTTTGCTCATGCAGGTAAACGACTGCGTAGTAACATATTCTGCCTGCTCAAACAAAAGCGCATCGAGTCCGCCAACGTCCACATTGCCCGGCAAATTTTTTATTTCTATGCAGCGAAAAAAGCGCTTTCGGTCAAACTGATTGGCCTGACCGGAATCACTGCTGAAATACAGGTCAGCACTGCCAAGGACGTTATAGAAAGGGATATTTCCGACTCTGATTTTTTGCCACTGTCCACTTATCAGGTAGTTGAAGAAACTAAGCAAAGATGAATACACCTTTTTCCCTTCTTCAATCAGGCCGAGCGGGACAGGCCGATAATGCCGGAGCATTCCTTCTACCGTTTCGCGGATTTCATTCATGCGCACAATGGCTTCATCCTGCGATTTCTGCTGGTACGCTCGCCCTTTTGCCTTTCTTTCCAGCTTTTCTTCCCGGTTGAAAGGGATATAGCAGACGGTGAAGAAAATCCGGTTACGATAGAAAGGCGTTTGCCCCATGTCGTTGTAATAACGATCCATGACCTTATCGGCAAATTTATTACCGGAGACAGAATTGAAACGGTCGAAATACTTTTCACGAATTGTATGCACGTAGAAAGTGACTGTTTCACCGGAAAAAGAAACCAACGCCTTATTAAACTGTTCGGAAAGCAATTCAAGGGCTTCTGCGGTCTGGCACTGAAAGGCTTCCCCCTGTAATTCCCACGAGGCAACATAATCAACACGTTTTGTCTTGCAAATAAAAGGATGAATATGCGTTGAGTAGGGAATGAACTCCTCAACCGGTTGCCGTTGATTGAGTTTCATATTCGCTAAAAACTCCTTGATATCGATATTGTCATAGCGGGTATGACTTACAGCTCTGGCTTTATAGAAGCGGGTAGCAACATTCCGCGATAAAACCATCCCCTTCTTTCCCAATGTTTTCCACCAAACCCACATTAATGAAAAAACGTGTTCATCGCGTGAAGTAATACGGCGCATTAAGAAATAGAGTGCTGGAATGAGCAACCAAAGCCATTTAGTCACAATGAGTCCGATAATGGCAATGGCGATAACAGACAACATGAAAGGGGCAATAGGCACGCCCCTGAGCAGCGTAGGCCGTGTCAGAGCCTTATAGACGGTAGCCATATCGCCCCTCCTGTCAGGCCGGGATGATGTAGGCGACGAGTTCAGCAATACCCACGATAATGCACGAACCGATGATGACATTACTGAATTCACTGAGAGCCTCTTTACGCCACAATACCTTAAAGGCCACATACAGCCCCGCCAGCGTGGCGGTCGCAATAGCGATGGAGTGTAAGCCAACAATCAGCGCGTTAAGTAACTTATTAACCGGTTCAAACCCTGCCGCAAATGCAGGTGAGGCCAGCATGAACAGAACAAAAACAGTAACAGCCGATACCAGCTTCTTGAATACCGCTAAATATTTCATTGATTTTTCCTTGTAAACTATTGGGTGGGTTTTATATCACCACGGACGAAATGCGAGGGGTAAACAATAACAATCTGAGTGGGAATAATTACGTTAGTCTCTTTTCTCTTTACTGCCTCCTTTTCATTAAAATCCTGCCGGGTTCCCGGCACTACATAAGGTATGTTCGGTTTATATCCAATACGTTCTATGTAGCTGGTACTATTAAATTCATTTTCCTTTTTAGTGCCTGTTGTGAAATTACCTGAATAGTAACAACTCAACGCACGTTCAAGAGAACCCCCGCGAAGATAGCAATCAGAAATTATCTTTTCAAATACAGACAAATTATGACATGGAGAGAATAATTTTTCGGCTGTCATGCCATATTTAGCAAAGTTGGTACTGGTGATTTGCATCAGACCAACCGAATAGCGACGTTGCTTTGATTCAATGCGATTGACGATAGCCAGGGCATCATTCTTATTCGTTGGAAAATACGATATCACCCCCTTATCACCAGGCTTACGTTGCGACTTGGGGACTATTTCAGCGATTGCATAGGGATTGTAACCAGATTCTGTTTTTGCCACATCCTGCGCCGTAGTGGGGTGAACCGTGGCGGCACATTGCATAGCAAACGCGAGAAAGGTTGATGTTGAAAGCATGTTACCTCACTTTTTTTCACCCTCATTCAGGAAGATTTTTTTTGCCTGCTCACCGTAATTTTCAATCAAAAACTGAACAAACGCCGAAGCGGTTAATCGCTTACCGCGCATGTAGCCAACTTCCAGTACAATCTTTTCAAGGTATTGACGTTGACAGGCAGGGATATAAACATTGTTATATATACGTTTTTTTTCAGGCTGCATCTTTCCTCTCTTTCCTGATATTAGATTTATGAATAAGCGTCATTAACTTACTGGCACGTTCCAGGGGAGAAGTGGTGTCGTAGATTTCAATAATCTTTGCAACATCAGCTTCATCTACGCCAATGCACTCATATACACAACTATCACTTCTTATAATTCGCGCCTCGGCACAACGGAGAGCACGTATAGTTTGGGCTGATATCCGCTGCATATCACCGCCAAAACGTACAAAATCCACCGCACCAGGCATTCTTCGGAATACTGCAACGGGGATCTGTTCTGGATTAAAATGCACGAAAACGTACCCCTCAAAAGCCGGATGCACGCTATGACGGATACACTGCTTTTTATCCTTTCGAAGTCGCCATGAATGGATCATGGGACAACAGAACTCAACATTTGAATCACCCAGAACTGACAGCAGTTTTCGCCAGTGATTTTGCGAAAAGCGTAACAAATACCAGTCCTTATGCCATTCCTGCATAGGGAACCTCCTTTGTCTGATTCATTTTGATTTGGGTCAGGACAATAGCTCACGCAGTGCCTTGACCCCGTGGCAGTTGGTATAAAGAAAGGATGTAAAACTAATACTGTGATTGTGTATAAATGTTGCTCAGACCGCTAATCGTTTGTGCAGATCGAATTTTCATCATCGATCGTTCAAATCGATCAAAACCCACATTACCTGATCGGGCTACTTAACAGACAGGATACTGTGTTTTTATACAGCCAATAGCACAGATCGTCAACATTCAAAACACACCCACTGAGCAACATATAACCATATATTAGCATAACGCACAATAGAAATCCTTAAAGTGGAAATACGACTTAATGAGAAAAGATTAGTATTGCTAGCCTCATGTTTTCAGGACATGAGGCAGAAGCTGATGATTGGGAAGAGATTGCGCGAGGCAAGAAAAGCAGCAAATATGACGCAGGGCGAACTGTCTATAAAGGCAGGGCTGGACGACGGCTCAAACAGCAAAATATCCCACTATGAAACAGAACGCTACCAGCCACATTACAAAACGGTGTGTTTGCTGGCAAGCATACTCAACGTGCCGGAATGCTACTTTTATTGCCGCGATGAATCGATGGCTGAAAACATTCTGGCTATTCACAAAAAAAATAAGCGATACCATCTCTCACCAACAGAAATTAACGAACTGGAAAGGGCAGAAAAACAACTGGAAGAAGCCACCAACACGGTTAAAAAATTACTTAGCCTGAGACTGGATATCGAGGCCGCTGATCTTCTTCCCGGTTCGCTAAAACCTTAAAACTTAAATACTCCTATTTTAATCCCCATTTTCTGCTGTTCCTGCAATTTCACCGAAGCCTGGTGATTTTGCCTGAACAGTGAGTATCCGCGTTGCTGCTTGAGAAGCTGTTCAGGCGTATCCAGTAGCTTAACCTTCTCGAAGGGTGCAGGTTTTATGCCTAAAGCCCCTTGATTCTCAATACGCCAGTTATTACGTTTATGCTCCGCCCATCCTTGCTTCTGGCCTTGACCGTCCGTGAGTGGAACCTTAACCGTGGTTTCACCTTCTTTGCGCATTTTGATTATGCTCCCTTGCCTTACTCCTTCACGCTTGATTTCATCGGCCAGATTACTTCCCCATCGGGTAAACTCTGTTTTATTTTTCAACGTGCGCAACGTAATATAATTATTTTGCTTATTTTTAGGGTCAAAAAGATAGTTAGTACGGCCAAATTCCACGACTTCAAAGAGGTTACGTAACCTGTCTGGTTCACGTTTAAGTTGCTCTTTTAACCCCATATTATATTTGTGGGTACACTTAACGTTATATCCCATTTTTTGCAGGTTAGTGGCAAATTTTTCCCTAAGTTCCCGTAAATCTTTCTTTCTTATATTTATCCGCTTGCCGCTGTTATCCGGTATACGTAGCAATGCATGAACGTGCGGATGATGTTCCTTATCAGTATGATAAGCCATCATAAAGCGATTATCGGGATATTTTTCACGCAAGGTATCTTCGACGGCTTTTAATACGTCATTCTCTGGTACACCCGCGATTTTAGGTGAAGAGAATGAAAAATTATGTACCAGATTAGGTGCACGATCATGGTTATAGATTTTTTTATCTTCATCATCGAGCATAGCCTCATAGGCTTCTTTTCTTTGTTCCCGGTCAGCGATATTGTATTCAACCCCATTAGAATCTTTGAGTCTGATCTCTCCTTCGCGTGCTATATAGTTGATTTCATTTTTAACGCCGCGACACTGATTTGCACTCCCCGTGATTTTAACCATAACCTCACGACTGGCGCCCTTTTGAAGCGTCCGGCTTAAGGTATTTTTGTCGTAGTTTACGCCGCCGTTTCTCATTTTAAAGTTATGCGGCGTTCGACGGGCTTGTTCCTGTTGCCCTTTTAATTTTCTGGCGCGATATTCAAAATCACTACCTTTTTTCGACTTTGCCATATATCACCCCTTCGGTTCGTTTCGGAGTTTAACTGAGCGAATATTCACCGCTGAATTTGTTAGTTTTCTCACTGCTTTTTTAACGGTTTCAACCTCACGGGTAAGGCGTTTAACATCTTCCCACAATGATTCATGTGATACATCGGCGTAGTCCCGATTACGAATAATCGTTGACAGATTTCGCCCAACCGTATTTACCGCATTCCGTGCCAGGCGTAATTCTGCCAGTTCTTCATCCAGCAATACAGGTTCTTCTGTCATTGCCAGATCAAGCAAAAATCGAATTTCTTTCGATACATGCCATCCGTGTTGGTTTGCTCTGTACGTCAATTTTTCTAACATTACATCAGAAAATCGTATTTGTCGCACATGATTCAACTGCTCATTACTCGCTGGAGTCTGGTTGCTTTCCTCGACTTTTCCACTCGCTATACGATGTGCCATAGAAGAAAAAAACCTTGCCGGATTCATGCTGCTGCTTTGCAGTAAAATTTTTTCCAGTCTGTTATAATTATCATTGTCCATTCTGAAACTAATATATTTCATCATTACCCCCAAAAACCCCGTGTAGCGGCTGGCGTAGACACTCAAATGTGCACATTTGTAGTGGCTACGCCTATCCGGGGTCTTGTGTTTTAATCGACTCCGTTGTCTAAATTTACTACAGCCTAAAAGGTATGGCAAACAGCGCCCGTTCTGGCGTCGCTATAGAGTTCTTTCGCCTCCGGCCATCGGGCTATTGAGTTGCTTTAAATTTCGGGGATTAAAAGATGGTCTTGCAGTGAGGGGGATTGTCACGGCTAACGCCGTAACGCTTTTTGAGTCCTCGCTTCGCTGCGGGGGTCTCCGGCGCGTTGCGCCTCCATGCCCTTCCAGGGCATAAAAATGGGGCTGTTAAGCCCCTGTGAAGTGAAGTTTTAAACCAAGTGCTTTTGTGATTTTAGAGACAGTCTGGAATGATGGATTTCCTTCACCGGATAACGCCTTGTAAATTCCCTCCCTGGACATACCAACTTCTTTAGATAGCTGACTTATGTTTCTTGCTCTGGCTATGTTACCTAATGCTTTAAAAAGATATTTTGTATCATCTTCTTCAATTGCCGCATTAAGATATTCCTGAATATCTTCTTCATCTTCAAGAAATTCAACAACATCAAATTTTTTAAGTTCTTCTTTCATACTAAAACCCCCACTGTTTAGCTAATTGTTTCGCTTTTCTGATATCTGCTTGCTGCGTGCTTTTATCTCCACCACAAAGCAAGAGAATAATTTGATTGTTTTTGTTTCCAAAATACACACGGTAGCCTTTACCCTGATGAATTCTTAATTCTGATAATCCGTCACCTATTGGCTCCACGTCTCCAAAATTTCCGTCCTCCATGCGCTCAAGTCGCATCAATATTTTTGCCTTTGCCGTTCTGTCCTTCAAAGACCTGAGCCACTTTTCAACTTCCGGCGTCCGTTTTATTTCTATCATTACTCGTCCTCCTGATAATAGTAAGTATAGTATTATCTATTACTTGTGTCAACTATAGTTAACAACCCTTTTCCCGTTTTTGTGTTATTAAAAAAAGGGGCATCATGCCCCTTTCATTTTACGTTAAAACATCGCGTAACCTTGCAGGTAGTTTAACCACCACCTGAATTGCTCCCACTCCGTGCCTTTCATCGCAGGAATGCGCGTTTCCCAGCCTTTGACAAGAGAATCCGCAAGCTGTACGATTTGATGCGTTGACATTTTAAAACCTCATTCAGTTTTGTTTGTCGATAACGTGATCAGGTTGTAGTAGCAACCTGATCACACCTTTCAGCGCTTTACTTTTCATCCTCCTTTTTTTTCCACGTTAAACATTCTATATATTCCTTTAAACTTAAAACCTCGTCACCTTCTTTTAAAGAATCGAAATAAATTTCATATTCTTTTTCATACATTTCTAAGGTTCCTTTATCCATCGTGTTTATTCCCTCTAAACTGGCAGGGTTTCCCCCGCCGTTATGGTTAGTCGATAATTTCAAAATCAACATTAGAAGGATTTACGCCGCATTTTTTGGCGATAATCTGGATCAAGTTTTCCAAATCAGCATGGCTTTTCACTTCAAATGTTTTAGAAATACCGTAGCTATTCATGAACGCTTTACCGTCCTGAATTTCAGCTTTAGTGAAAGAGAATTTAAAGGTGGCTGGATAGGTGAGATTTAAGATGGTTTTCATTTTTTAACTCCTGCCGCTGTGCGGCGTTGGTGATTGAGGTTTTTCCCTCTCGATGTAGTAATAATAGGTCATTCATGACCTATTGACAAGTGATTTATTATTAACAACGATTAATTTTGTGATGGGTTTCATGCTTTTTAAATCCGCGCCAGCGGATGAAAGGGGCGAACCGATGCCGCAGAAAATCCCCGCCATTTCATCGCCCCGAAGCGCGGCGCAGCCGCTACTGTGTCCACCGGAAACGTCATACCTTCTTGCCGCCCTGTAAAGCCCAAACGGGATCACCGACGACGACAACGCCGATTTGCGCCGCAGAATGCCGCAGTTAGCGCGAGCGTAGCGAGTTCACGCCGTCCGGCTGCAAGTCGGGCGGGGCGCTGTACTGCGCGTGTGAGCGTCAGCGAACTACGGGTGCAATGCCTCGCGCTTGCACAAAACATAATCAGGATGCTCGCCAGCCAGTAACAAAAGATAGTTAAATTCTATTGGCGATAGTGTTGTATTGCTGGCTGTCGTTTGTGGTTCTTCCTTACGCCGCCATGATCGCGCGGTCATTCCGAACATTTCCGCACATTCTTTCTGCGTTAGCCCTATTTTTTTTCGCAAAATTTTGATGTTTTCAGGCGTATTAATCAGCATGTAGCCCCTCGATTTCTTCAACCATCTGAACAATTATTGACTTATCTTTCTCCCTTAAACCATTTGCATTAAAATCTATATCCTCGAAATTATTTTTAGTAAAACTAAAATCACTGACCGTTTTCGTTGTTGCTTTAGTTTTCCCCTGAGTCAATTTTTTAGAAAATGTTTTAACCCTTTTTACAAGATGATATATATCACCTTCCTTCTCAAGATAATATTGAGCATCGCCCTTTGACTTTTTCATAACTGTTTTATTGCTCCTGTTAGTTTAATCAACTGATCCACGCTCAAACCCTGAACAAAAAGCCCGTAACCGTTGAAATGATCGGTAATTTTTCCATCAAGCCCGTTTTCCGCTTTAAAGCCCGTCAATGCATTATGCCAGTGATTCAGTGTTACAAGCTGCGCCAACATCCCTTTGATGATTTTTTCCTGCTCCTGCGCGTCCCGTTGCTTCTGCTCTGCTTCCTGCGCCTTTGTTACATCCTCCTGTGCCTGTATCAGTATTTTACGGCGTATATCGTCGGCAATGCCCGTGGCGTTTCGTGACGGCGACACGGTACACCGTGCGCCGTATCCGTGCCACTGGCGGGATTCAACGAAACCATGAATCACCAGACGGCCTTTATCTTCCCGTACCGTGATAGCGTAACGCTTTAGCGCTGGCGTGGTGAGTTTTACCCGGTACGGGCAATCATCAAGCAGATTGACGCGCCAGCCGTTCCCCAGCAGACGGGCGACGACTTCAAAAACGGGTTTATAGCGTTCAAAAAATGAATTCATGCTTAACACTCCTTCCGGTAACACATACTTTGTTTGTTGTGTTTGGGGGCTTGCGCCCCCGTTCCGGTTATGCGCGGTTTTCAACTTTCTGAAAACCTGTAGCCTTGCGCTGACCTGTCGTGCCGTACATTTCACGGATTTCGTCAATGCTGTGTTCTTTGCGGTTACGGCTCGCCTTATACTCGTCAGGGCGGTAAAACCACATTTGCTTTTTGCTCGCCCATTTGCAGCCCAGCGCCTTGATCGCGTCCTTGTGCGCTTTTGTGTCGCCGCTGATCCAAATCCAGTTACCTGCCACTTCGAAAATCACGCCTGGCATACCCTGTAAAGCATTGAGCACGTTTTCTAGTTCTTCCCCGTAGTTGTATCGGGCGCTATCGTCGCTGCTTTGAGCTTCATTGATGCGGTCGATATTCTGCATCAGAAAATCATATGCGGCATTAACGGCTTTCATCATTTCCGCTGCTGTCGGATTCTCGCGGTTTTTGTCAGGATGAAATTTTAGCGCCGCCTGTTTGTAGGCTTTTTTAACGTCCTGCTCGGTCAGTTCACCTGAAAGGCCAAAGATATTAAGTGCTTGCTGAATATTCATTTTTTAGCTCCTGCCGCTGTGCGGCGTTGGTGATTGGGGTGTTCCCCCTCTTGATATAGTATATCATAGGTCATTTATGACCTACTTACAAGTCTTTTTGAGGTTTTTTTATGTTGCTCTGGCGATGGGAATCAGAATACCGCTGGTACGAGGCCGAAATCTTGTGCGACTTGTTCGGTGACTGGCTGATCGTCCGGCGTTGGGGCGGGCTGTACAGTGACCGCCACGGCGAAAAAACGGAGGTCGTGCCGGATCTGCTCTCTGGCGTAGCCGTGCTGTTTGCCATCGACAGGGAAAGAAAGACCAGAAAACCGCCCTACAAACGCCTGTAACCCCTTCTGTGCTGTTAAGCCCATTTTTTCGCAACACGGCACAGTTTCACCAGAAAATCGCTCCTGTGGCGTTTTAGCCCGTCAGAATCAAAGAAATCCAGCCAGAATGATCGCAGCGCTCGCCGCAAGAACGGATTAGGGAGCGGCAACGCCGCGAGTCTGTCAGTTCGAGGAAGCGCAATATCATCAGGTGCTGATATGAGCACGGTCACACGAAGGTTAAATTTTGCACGATTTGCTTTTGGGTAGGTTTTGCAGGTGCCTGGATGATCTGCACCCCGCTTGTCTGCAAAGTTATCCACAGGTTCAGGGGGTAAAAATCGGTTAATAGATCAGTTATGTATGAGTTAAAAGAAGTTAAAGGGAAAATAACGATTGTAATATGCTGATATTAAAGGGTAAACACGATGCACCGGTTTTTAAATCCCGATAGTTGGTTTTTAAATCCCGATAGTTGGTTTTTAAATCCCGTGTACGTGGTTTTTAAATCCCGTGCGGTTATGGCACTTTTCCACAAAAAAAAGGGGCAGTGTTGCCTCAAAAGCGCCCGTTTTGGTTGACGTGGTTTTTAAATCCCGATATAAAAGGTGTAAGGTTTTTAAATCCCGATAATTTTTCTTTGGAAACATGGTGTTTTTATGTTGCCAGTGGTTTTTAAATCCCGAATCGACGAGTAAGCAAAGTGCTGGTAACACCTTGCTTACTCTGACCACAACCCTGATTAGGCCAGGACTGAGGCTATGCATGATCCTAACGAGATAGAGCGAGAACGCAACTTGAAAACCCTACGCCCCCGTAAACATGAAATTGACTTCTTCATCGCTGATGAAGTGGAGTTATCCGGCTTTCGTGACGAGATGGCCAGTATGG
This sequence comes from Lelliottia sp. RWM.1, assembly GCF_016859735.1. Classification (NCBI taxonomy): domain Bacteria; kingdom Pseudomonadati; phylum Pseudomonadota; class Gammaproteobacteria; order Enterobacterales; family Enterobacteriaceae; genus Lelliottia; species Lelliottia sp. RWM.1. The sequence continues at coordinate 27,666 of NZ_WLVC01000052.1, forward strand.
AGCATCCTTTTTTTGCCCTAAAAGGAGGGGACGATAAAGTCAGAGAGTATGTAAGCGGTAACGTGATTCTGACCGTAAGGCCGTCCGTGGGGATAGGTCTTGCGACAGTTTTTGATAAAGATATCTGGATTTATGCAATATCGAAACTGCAAGAAGCCATCAATAATGGGGAGGGAACAAGCCGTGAAGTTTATTTCACTCCTTATGATTTTTTTGTTACGACTAATAGAGATAAGGGAGGTAAATCATATAAGGAATTAGAGAAAGGGCTGGATAGATTGAAAGGAACTACTATTAAAACCAATATACTGTATTCTGAGCAAAAAAATGAATTGGCAGGTTTTGGTCTAATCGATGACTGGAAATTGAATGTAGAAAAGAAAGGCAAGCTAGATATAGGCATGGTTATGATAAGATTACCTGAATGGCTTTATCAGGCATTGCAAAAAAAGAAAATTTTAAAAATAAGCCCTGATTATTTCCGCATTCGTAAGGCCATTGACAGACGCATTTATGAGATTGCCCGTAAACATTGTGGTAATCAGGGTGAGTTCCAGATTAGCCTTGAAAAGCTACATTTGAAAACAGGAAGCTCCGCTCTGCTAAAAATGTTCCGGCATAACGTCAAGCAGCTTGCTAAGACCAACGACTTACCTGATTACAGCATCCAGTATGATCTTGAACGCGATATGGTAATGTTTACAAATCGCAATTTAAAACCGGAACAAGTTGAAAAGGAGCAAAAACGTGAACAGGGCAAGCGTGAAATTCATAAAATCAAAAATCAATTAAATGAAGGAAAAAATGAAAAGGGAAAACAATCAGGCAGGAAGTACGTTGTAGATATTTGTAATCCGGGTGAACCAGATAGCGAAATCCCACCGGGATTCAGAGGGTAATGCCATGACTAAAATCTATCAGTTTCCGCAAGGCAATGAACGTAACGCCTACAGGAATGCGGTAAAAAAGGAAAAGTCTAAAAAACTTGCCATAAAAGCGCGAGGGAAAGTAATGGCGTTAATATCCTGGTGTTTTCTATGGCTACGTACAGCGATTGCAACGGCAATTCATTTTGTTATTGTAATGGCATTGGGGATATTCGGGGCGTTTAAGAACTGGATACTGACTTTCGGTATTCTGTATTATCTGTTGATCACGTATGCCCTGCCAAAGGCGGTTAACAATCCGACTGAGCAAATGTTGATAATTGGGGGATGTTACCTGTCTGCTCTGCTGGCCGTTCCGCTCGCTAACTGGATGAATAATACCTTCCCTGTTCACTGGCTCCTCGGATTGAATGGCAGAGAGCCGGAAAAGGAAAACTTAAAGGATGAAGATTATGCAGCGAACGACTAAAAGCGTCATTTCGATGATTGTTCTTCTTATGATCCCGCTGTTTGTTGATGCCGGTGAAGTGCGAGTAGGTTTCTCTCCATCAGGAAGTGCGCAAAAACTGGTGTTAGAGGCAATTGGTGAAGCTCGCGTAAGCGTAGACCTCGCCGCTTATTCTTTTACCAGCAAACCTGTTAGTCTGGCGCTGTTACAAGCAAAAAAACGGGGTGTGTTAGTCCGGGTGGTTGCAGATAAAAAGGCCAACGATGATCGGTATACAGCAGTAACCTTTCTTGTACACAAAGGGATTGAAGTACGATTAAACGGGAACTATGCTATTCAGCATAACAAATTCCTGGTAGTAGACGCTAAATCTGTTCAGACAGGGAGTATGAATTACACAAAAAGTGGTGATAGCCGTAATGCAGAAAACGTAGTTTACCTGCGTGATATGCCTGAAACAGCGAAGCAGTACACACGTGAGTTTAACCGGTTGTGGGCGGAATCAGAGAGAATCGATGCCAAATATTAACACAAGACCCGGGAACTATGCTATTCAGCATAACAAATTCCTGGTAGTAGACGCTAAATCTGTTCAGACAGGGAGTATGAATTACACAAAAAGTGGTGATAGCCGTAATGCAGAAAACGTAGTTTACCTGCGTGATATGCCTGAAACAGCGAAGCAGTACACACGTGAGTTTAACCGGTTGTGGGCGGAATCAGAGAGAATCGATGCCAAATATTAACACAAGACCC
>NZ_WLVC01000053.1:0-27853 GCF_016859735.1 Lelliottia sp. RWM.1
TGGAGCGGGAAACGAGACTCGAACTCGCGACCCCGACCTTGGCAAGGTCGTGCTCTACCAACTGAGCTATTCCCGCAAATTTGCACTGCTTTTGTTGCTGTCGTAACGCGTAATTCTCTGTCGTTACGGGAGGCGCATTATACGAGAAATCCTCTGAGCTGCAACCCCCCTGAAAGCGATTTTTTTGAAATTACGTTCAAGTGATTAATTAATCGGCAAGCTGCACAATTTAACGGCAAAAACCCGGCTGCGCAAGCACGCCGGGCCCAAAATTTATAACTGAATAAAATTCTCACGGTAGTAAGCCAGTTCCGCCACGGACTCACGAATGTCATCCATTGCCTGGTGTGTACCCTGCTTCTTAAAGCCATCCAGGATTTCAGGTTTCCAGCGGCGTGCCAGTTCTTTCAGCGTGCTGACATCCAGATAGCGATAGTGGAAATAGGCTTCCAGCTCCGGCATGTACTTAAACAGGAAGCGACGATCCTGACCAATGCTATTACCGCAAATCGGTGATTTGCCTTGCGGGACCCACTGCTTCAGAAATTCAATCGTCGCAAGCTCAGCATCGCGATCGCCCTGCGTACTCGCTTTAACGCGCTCCACCAGACCGCTACCCGTATGGGTACGCACATTCCAGTCATCCATCAATGCCAGTTGTTCATCCGACTGGTGCACTGCGATGGTTGGTCCTTCAGCCAGAATGTTGAGGTTCGCATCAGTTACCAGCGTCGCGATCTCAATGATGCGATCGCGTTCTGGATCAAGCCCGGTCATTTCAAGATCGATCCAAATCAGGTTGTTTTCATCTGCGCTCATGTTATTTTCCACCCTTCTCGCATAACCGGCTGTAGCAGGTTAACTAGTATTAATTAGTGTGTATCATAGAGGTTTTGCCCGATATGGGCGACCAGGAGTCAGCACGATTGAGTAAAAATAAACTCTCCAAAGGGCAACAGCGCCGCGTGAATGCCAACCACCAGCGCCGTCTTAAAACCACTACGGAGAAGCCCGATTACGACGACAACCTGTTTGGTGAAGCGACAGAAGGCGTTGTGATTAGCCGCTTTGGTATGCATGCGGATGTCGAAGCCGCCGATGGTGGTGTTCACCGTTGCAATATCCGTCGTACCATCCGCTCGCTGGTTACCGGTGACCGTGTCGTATGGCGGCCAGGTAAAGCCGCGGCTGAAGGGGTTACCGTAAAAGGGATCGTCGAAGCTGTCCACGAACGCACATCCGTGCTGACGCGCCCGGACTTCTATGATGGCGTGAAACCCATCGCCTCTAATATCGACCAGATTGTGATCGTTTCTGCGATCCTGCCTGAACTGTCACTCAATATCATCGACAGATACCTCGTGGCCTGCGAAACACTTGACGTCGAACCGCTGATCGTCCTGAACAAGATTGATCTGCTTGACGACGAAGGAATGAACTTCGTCAACGAACAGATGGATATCTATCGTCATATTGGCTATCGCGTACTGATGGTTTCAAGCCATAAGAAAGATGGCCTGAAGCCGCTCGAAGAGGCACTTACCGGGCGTATCAGCATTTTTGCTGGCCAGTCGGGTGTGGGTAAATCCAGCCTTCTGAACAATCTTTTGGGTCTGCAGGACGAAATCCTCACGAATGATGTTTCCGACAACTCAGGTCTGGGGCAGCACACCACCACCGCCTCACGTCTGTATCACTTCCCACATGGCGGCGATGTGATCGACTCCCCAGGCGTGCGTGAATTCGGGTTGTGGCATCTTGAGCCGGAACAAATCTTCAATGGGTTTGTCGAATTCCATGACTATTTAGGCGCTTGCAAATATCGCGACTGTAAACACGATAACGACCCTGGCTGCGCTATCCGCGAAGCGGTTGAAAACGGTGAAATAGCGGAAACCCGCTTCGAGAACTACCACCGTATTCTCGAAAGCATGGACCAGGTAAAAACGCGTAAAAACTTTTCTGATTCTGATAACTGACAACTAAGCTAAGCATCGCTAAAATCGTCCCCTTTTTTTCAGGTTCCGGCTGTTTTTGGCCGGATCAGGAACGACAAAACAATGGCCTGGAGGCTATCTTGTTAAACTCATTTAAACTTTCGCTTCAATACATTCTGCCAAAACTGTGGCTCACTCGCCTGGCTGGCTGGGGCGCAAGCAAACGAGCGGGCTGGTTGACCAAGCTGGTCATCGACCTGTTTGTGAAATACTACAAGGTTGACATGAAAGAAGCGCAAAAGCCCGACACGGCCAGCTATCGCTCTTTCAACGAATTCTTCGTACGCCCACTGCGTGATGATGTTCGCCCTGTCAATAACGACCCTGCGGTACTGGTCATGCCGGCCGATGGCGTCATCAGCCAGCTTGGCAAAATTGAAGACGATAAAATTTTGCAGGCTAAAGGCCACAACTACAGCCTGGAAGCGCTGCTGGCAGGTAACTACCTGATGGCAGACCTGTTCCGCAACGGTTCATTTGCAACAACCTACCTGTCACCACGCGACTATCACCGCGTGCACATGCCGTGTAACGGCATCCTGCGTGAAATGATCTATGTGCCGGGTGATTTGTTCTCCGTAAACCACCTGACCGCACAGAACGTACCAAACCTGTTCGCACGTAACGAGCGCGTCATCTGCCTGTTTGATACTGAATTTGGGCCAATGGCACAGATTCTGGTGGGTGCGACAATTGTAGGCAGCATCGAAACCGTTTGGGCTGGCACGATCACCCCGCCACGTGAAGGTGTGATCAAGCGCTGGACCTGGCCTGCTGGTGAAAACGATGGCTCCGTTGCACTGCTGAAAGGTCAGGAAATGGGTCGCTTTAAACTGGGTTCAACAGTAATCAACCTGTTTGCGCCAGGCAAAGTGAAGCTGGTTGAAGAGCTGGAAAGCCTGTCAGTCACAAAACTCGGCCAGCCACTGGCTATATCTACGGAAACCGTCGCAGCACCCGTTGTTGAATCGGCTCCGCAGACAGAAGAAGAGATCGTTGCCGTAGACAGCACCCGTCCGGTGGTTGACGACAAAAAAACCGAAGGCTAATTCAAGAAGGATCGCTGACGTGCGCCCGATTATCGTAATTCTGATGGCCTGGTGCCTCAGCATGGGGGCGTACGCAGCGACGGCCCCCGACGCCAAACACATCACACAAGAACTGGAGCAGGCTAAAGCGGCAAAACCCGCACAGCCCGATACTGTCGAAACGCTCCAGGCCGCACTGAACGCGCTTGAGGAACGGAAAGGTTCTCTTGAGCGTGCTCAGCAATATCAGCAAGTTATCGATAACTTCCCCAAACTCTCACAAACATTACGCTCGCAGTTGAATAACCTGCGTGATGAGCCACGTGAGATCCCGGCAGGCATGACCTCTGATGCCCTGAATCAGGAGATTTTGCAGGTCAGTAGCCAGTTGCTGGAAAAAAGCCGTCAGGCTCAACAGGAACAGGAACGAGCGCGGGAAATCGCTGACTCTCTCAACCAGCTTCCACAACAGCAAACCGATGCCCGCCGCCAGCTTAATGATGTTGAGCGCCGGGTCGGCACGCAATCAGGCAACACTCCGCAAAGTCAGGCCCAGAATCTCGGCATTCAGGCTGAATCGGCCAAACTGAAAGCGCTGGTTAATGAGCTAGAGCTGGCCCAGCTATCGGCAAATAACCGTCAGGAACTGGCGCGTATGCGCTCCGAGCTGGCACAAAAGCAAAGCGAACAGCTTGATGCCTACCTGCAAGTCTTGCGTAACCAGTTGAACAGCCAGCGTCAGCGTGAAGCTGAACGCGCACTGGAAAGTACCGAATTACTGGCCGAAAACAGCGATAACCTGCCAGCCGGGATCGTCGAACAATTTAAGGTCAACCGTGAGCTTTCCGCGGCACTGAACCAGCAAGCGCAACGTATGGATCTGGTCGCCTCACAGCAACGTCAGGCAACTAACCAGACCTTGCAGGTTCGCCAGGCTCTAAACACCTTGCGTGAACAATCCCAGTGGCTGGGGTCTTCTAACCTGTTGGGTGAAGCACTGCGTGCGCAGGTTGCACGTTTGCCGGAAATGCCAAAACCGCAGCAGCTTGATACCGAAATGGCGCAGTTACGCGTCCAGCGCCTGCACTTTGAAGATTTACTCAACAAACAGCCGCAAATCCGCCAGATCCGTCAGGCCGATGGGCAAGCGCTCACCAACGAGCAAAACCGCATTCTGGAAGCGCAGATGCGGACTCAGCGGGAATTACTGAACTCACTGTTGCAGGGTGGCGATACGTTGATTCTGGAGCTGACCAAGCTGAAGGTCTCCAATAGCCAGCTTGAAGATGCGTTGAAGGAGGTGAACGAAGCGACCCACCGCTATCTTTTCTGGACCTCTGATGTCCGTCCGATGACATTCTCGTGGCCGATTGAGATTGTGCAGGATCTGCGCCGTCTGATCTCGCTGGATACCTTCAGCCAGTTGGGCCAGGCCAGCGTCATGATGCTCACCAGCAAAGAGACCATCTTCCCGCTGCTAGGGGCGTTGATTCTGGTAGGGTGCAGCATTTATTCGCGCAGGCATTTCACCCGCTTCCTTGAACGCTCTGGTGCGCGCGTAGGCAAAGTCACGCAAGATCACTTCTGGCTCACACTGCGCACTGTGTTCTGGTCGATACTCGTCGCCTCACCGCTGCCTGTGCTCTGGATGACACTGGGCTACGGCCTGCGCGAGGCCTGGCCGTATCCGCTCGCAGTGGCAATTGGCGATGGTGTTACCGCCACCGTACCTCTGCTGTGGGTCGTAATGATTTGTGCCACCTTTGCGCGTCCAAATGGACTGTTCATCGCCCACTTTGCCTGGCCGCGCCAGCGCGTAGTCCGCGCCATGCGCTATTACCTGATGAGTATCGGGCTTATCGTGCCATTGATCATGGCACTGATTATGTTCGATAACCTTAACGATCGGGAATTCTCCGGCTCGCTGGGTCGTCTCTGCTTTATGCTGATTTGCGGGGCGCTGGCGATGGTGACACTCAGCCTGAAACGGGCGGGCATTCCGCTCTATCTTGATAAAACAGGTAGCGGTGAAAACATGTTCAACCGCCTGCTGTGGAATCTGTTACTCACCGCACCGCTGGCCGCCATTCTGGCAGCAGCGGTCGGTTATCTGGCAACGGCTCAGGCCCTGTTGGCGCGACTCGAAACGTCTGTTGCCATATGGTTCCTTCTTCTGGTGGTCTATCACGTCATCCGTCGCTGGATGTTAATTCAGCGCCGCCGGCTGGCATTTGATCGAGCCAAACATCGGCGTGCTGAAATCCTGGCCCAACGAGCACGCGGTGAAGAAGATCCTCACCACGCCAACAGCACCGAAGGCAACAATGAGGTGGATGAGGCCGAACTGGATCTCGATGCCATTAGTACCCAGTCGCTGCGTCTGGTACGTTCTATTCTGATGTTGATCGCCCTGCTCTCGGTGATCGTTCTGTGGTCGGAAATTCACTCCGCTTTTGGTTTCCTGGAAAATATTTCCCTGTGGGACGTCACCTCAACGGTTCAGGGTGTCGAAAGCCTGGAGCCTATTACCCTCGGCGCGGTATTGATTGCCATTCTGGTGCTCATCATTACCACGCAACTGGTGCGTAACTTCCCCGCGCTGTTAGAGCTGGCACTGTTGCAGCACCTGGATTTAACACCGGGAACGGGTTACGCCATTACCACTATCACCAAGTATTTAATTATGCTGTTTGGTGGGCTGGTTGGCTTCTCAATGATCGGTATTGAGTGGTCAAAACTGCAGTGGTTGGTTGCCGCACTGACCGTTGGTCTGGGCTTCGGTTTACAGGAGATCTTCGCTAACTTCGTTTCAGGCTTGATCATTTTGTTCGAAAAACCGATCCGCATTGGCGATACGGTCACGATCCGCGATTTAACGGGTAGCGTCACCAAGATCAACACCCGTGCGACCACGATCAGCGATTGGGATCGCAAAGAGATCATCGTGCCGAACAAAGCGTTTATCACCGAGCAGTTTATCAACTGGTCGCTGTCCGATTCGGTAACACGTGTTGTACTGACGGTTCCTGCACCGTCGGATGCTAACAGTGAAGAGGTCACACAAATTCTGTACACCGCGGCAGAGCGCTGTTCACTGGTTATCGATAACCCAGCACCGGAAGTCTTTTTGGTGGATTTACAGCAGGGGATCCAGATTTTCGAACTGCGTATCTACGCCGCCGAAATGGGGCATCGCATGCCGCTGCGCCATGAAATCCATCAACTGATTCTGGCGGGCTTCCGTGAACACGGAATCGATATGCCATTCCCTCCGTTCCAGATGCGTCTGGAAAGCCTGGATGGCCGCAAAACGGGAAGAACGATTACATCAGCGGCAAGGAAACGCCCGGCAGGAAGTTTGTAAGGTTAATGGTGTGTGGGGCCTAATGCCCACACACCAAGCCTCTCCTACAGGAGAGGCCAAAAACCGTCAGGCTCTGTCGACCGTGAAAGCAATCACATCCGCAAGCTGCTCAGCACCCAGCGCCAGCATTACCAGACGATCCACCCCCAGCGCGACACCGGAGCTATCCGGCAGGCCCGCCGCTAATGCTTCAAGAAGATTATGGTCAATCGGCTGTTGTGGCAGCCCGCGCGCTGCGCGCTTACGGTTATCCTGCTCAAAGCGCTGTTGCTGTTCACGCGCATCGGTCAGTTCGTGGAAACCATTCGCCAGCTCAATACCTTTGTAATAGACCTCAAAACGTTCTGCCACACGATGATCTTCAGTGCTGATCTGTGCCAGAGAGGCCTGACTCGCCGGGAAATGGTAAACAAAGGTCGGCCGATCTTTACCAATCTGCGGCTCGACACCAAAGGTGAACAGCAGTTGCAGCAACGTATCACGATCTTCTTCTGTGTCCGCAACATTGCTCAAATCCAGCTTCGCCGCCACTTCACGCAGTTGGGTTTTATCGGCAGACAGCGGGTCAATTTCCAGATGGCGTTGAAACGCCTGCTGGTAGGAGAGCGTTTCAGCTTCGGAACAATCCAGCACCTGTTGGAGCAAGTCGTCCACCTCGTTCATCAGGCGGTACATATCGTAATGCGGGCGATACCACTCCAGCATGGTGAATTCTGGATTATGGTGACGCCCCATCTCTTCATTACGGAAGCTTCTGCACAGTTGATATACCGGGCCACATCCCGCCGCCAGAAGACGTTTCATGTGGTATTCCGGGCTGGTCATCAGATACAAATTCATACCCTGCGAGTGGCCGGGGCCAACAAAACGGGTTTCAAACGGGACCAGATGAATATCGGTTACCGTTGCCTGACTCATGCACGGCGTTTCCACCTCCAGTACACCGCGATCGGCAAAGAAGCGACGAATTTCCGCCATAATTGCTGCGCGTTTTAGCAGGTTAGGGATGGATGCGCTCGGCTGCCAGGTGGCCGTTTCGCTCATGAGTTTTTCTCCGATGTCAGACAAGGGCACGAAGTCTACTCGTTAGCGGGGACAGAGACAAATTTTGCGCGGCAAAAGCGTCCATTTCACCGGAGCAGAAAATTACGTGACCCAATTCATCAATCACAATGATAAATCACCGCACATAACAGCAAAAAAATCGAACACGTCAAATTTCCCTCACATCCACGCGGTTATACTGCCTTACCCATAAAGGAACAGTGGAAACACTTTCGTCGTCGACGACTCGGGTAAGTGAACTACCTTTAGGTCATCGCATCGCGAAATAACAAAAATCTGGAGGAATGTCGTGCAAACTTTTCAAGCCGATCTTGCCGTTATAGGTGCTGGCGGCGCGGGATTACGGGCTGCAATTGCTGCAGCACAAGCTAATCCAAACGCTAAAATCGCATTGATTTCAAAAGTCTACCCGATGCGTAGCCATACGGTTGCTGCAGAAGGAGGATCCGCCGCCGTTGCGCAGGATCATGACAGCTTCGAATACCATTTCCACGACACGGTTGCAGGGGGCGACTGGCTTTGCGAACAGGATGTCGTTGACTACTTCGTGCATCATTGTCCAACCGAAATGACCCAACTCGAACAGTGGGGATGCCCGTGGAGCCGTCGTCCAGACGGCAGCGTTAACGTTCGCCGCTTCGGTGGAATGAAGATTGAACGCACCTGGTTCGCCGCCGATAAAACGGGCTTCCACATGCTCCATACCCTGTTCCAGACCTCCCTCCAGTTCCCTCAAATTCAACGCTTCGACGAACACTTCGTACTGGATATTCTGGTTGATGACGGAGAGGCTCGTGGCCTGGTGGCAATGAACATGATGGAAGGCTCACTGGTCCAGATCCGCGCGAAAGCGGTGGTGATGGCGACAGGCGGGGCTGGTCGTGTTTATCGCTACAACACGAACGGCGGCATCGTCACCGGCGACGGGATGGGCATGGCACTCAGCCACGGCGTTCCTCTGCGAGATATGGAGTTTGTCCAGTATCACCCAACCGGGCTGCCAGGTTCAGGCATTCTGATGACGGAAGGCTGTCGCGGTGAAGGCGGTATTCTGGTCAACAAAAATGGCTACCGCTATTTGCAGGACTACGGCATGGGGCCGGAAACACCGCTCGGCGAGCCGAAAAACAAATACATGGAACTGGGCCCACGCGACAAAGTCTCCCAGGCATTCTGGCATGAATGGCGCAAAGGCAACACGATCCCGACCCCGCGCGGTGATGTGGTCTATCTCGACCTGCGTCATCTCGGTGAGAAAAAGTTACTGGAGCGTCTGCCGTTCATCTGTGAGCTGGCAAAAGCCTACGTGGGTGTCGACCCGGTGAAAGAGCCGATCCCGGTTCGCCCAACCGCACACTACACCATGGGCGGTATCGAAACCGATCAGCAGTGTGAAACCCGGATTAAAGGCCTCTTTGCCGTCGGTGAGTGTTCCTCTGTTGGCCTGCACGGTGCAAACCGTCTGGGCTCTAACTCATTGGCAGAACTGGTGGTGTTCGGACGTATGGCCGGTGAACGCGCCATGGAACGTGCGGCTACCGCGGGCGAAGCAAACAGCGCGGCGCTGGATGCGCAAGTGGCTGACGTGGAAAAACGGCTGAAGGACCTGGTCAACCAGGAAGGCAGCGAGAACTGGTCAAAAATCCGTGACGAAATGGGCCTGTCGATGGAAGAAGGTTGCGGTATCTACCGTACGCCAGAACTGATGCAAAAAACCGTCGACAAGCTGGCAGAGCTGCAAGAGCGCTTCAAACGCGTCCGCATTACCGATACCTCCAGCGTGTTCAACACTGACCTGCTCTATACCATCGAACTGGGCCATGGCCTGAACGTGGCCGAATGTATGGCACACTCCGCCCTCGCGCGTAAAGAGTCACGTGGTGCTCACCAGCGTCTGGATGAAGGCTGTACTGAACGTGATGACGTCAATTTCCTGAAACACACTCTTGCCTGGCGTGATGCAGATGGCGCAACGCGTCTGGATTACAGCGATGTGAAGATCACAACGCTGCCACCAGCAAAACGAGTGTATGGCGCGGAAGCGGAAGCAGCCGAGAAGAAGGAGACGACCAATGGCTGAGATGCAAACCCTGAAAGTTGAAGTGGTGCGCTACAACCCGGAAGTGGATTCCGCACCGCACAGCGCTTTCTATGAAGTTCCTTACGACGAGCAAACATCGCTGCTGGATGCGCTTGGGTACATTAAAGATAATCTGGCACCAGATCTCAGCTACCGCTGGTCTTGCCGTATGGCGATTTGTGGTTCCTGCGGCATGATGGTCAACAAAGTACCAAAACTGGCCTGTAAAACCTTCCTGCGTGAATACACCAAAGGCATCAAGGTAGAAGCGCTGGGTAACTTCCCGATTGAACGCGATTTGGTGGTCGATATGACCCACTTTATCGAAAGCCTGGAAGCGATTAAGCCGTATATCATCGGCAATCCGCGCACGCCGGATCAAGGCCCCAACACCCAGACGCCTGCACAGATGGCGAAATACCATCAGTTCTCCGGCTGCATCAACTGTGGCCTGTGCTACGCCGCCTGTCCGCAGTTTGGCCTGAACCCAGAGTTCATCGGCCCGGCGGCCATTACGCTGGCACACCGCTACAACGAGGACAGCCGAGACCACGGGAAAAAAGAACGTATGGCGCAACTCAACGGCCAGAACGGCGTCTGGACCTGCACCTTCGTAGGCTATTGCTCCGAAGTGTGTCCAAAGCATGTCGATCCGGCTGCCGCTATTCAGCAGGGTAAAGTGGAAAGTTCGAAAGACTTTCTTATCGCAACCCTGAAACCACGCTAAGGAGTGCATGATGACGACTAAACGCAAAGCCTACGTGCGGCCAATGCCTGCCACCTGGTGGAAAAAACTGCCGTTTTATCGCTTCTATATGCTGCGTGAAGGTACAGCGGTTCCGGCTGTCTGGTTCAGTATTGAACTGATGTATGCCGTATTTGCCCTGAAGCACGGTCCGGAAACCTGGGCTAACTTTGTCGGTTTCCTGCAAAACCCTGTTGTAGTGCTCCTGAACCTGATCGTACTGGCTGCCGCATTATTGCATACCAAAACCTGGTTTGAGCTCGCGCCAAAAGCAGCGAACATCATTGTTAAAGGTGAAAAAATGGGGCCAGAGCCGGTGATTAAAGGGCTCTGGGGAGTGACGGCAATCGTCACCGTGGTCGTTCTGTTTGTCGCACTGTTCTGGTAAAGGAGGCCACTGTGATCAATCCAAATCCAAAACGCTCTGACGAGCCGGTATTCTGGGGTCTGTTTGGTGCAGGCGGCATGTGGAGTGCCATTATCGCTCCCGTCATTATCCTGCTGGTCGGCGTTATGCTGCCACTGGGGCTGTTCCCTGGCGAGGCATTAGGTTACGAACGCGTGCTGGCCTTCGCGAGCAGCTTTATTGGCCGCGTATTCATCTTTCTGATGATTGTCCTGCCGCTGTGGTGTGGTTTGCACCGTATCCACCACGCCATGCATGATCTGAAAATCCATGTACCAAATGGGAAATGGGTGTTCTACGGTCTGGCAACCATCCTGACCGTGGTAACACTGATCGCTGTTGTTACCATCTGACTGTTCAGGCCCGCTATCCTGCGGGCCTTTTAGTTCGACATTTTCCCCACCAGCCACCGTGAAAACTCGTGCATTGCGGGTGTTTCTGCCCGTGACTGCAATCGCGTGAGCCAGTAACTACCGAGATCAATTTGCGTGTCGAAGGGCTGCACGATTCGCTCGCTGTTCAGCAAATGGGTAAACATCGCCACTGGCGCAATAGCAATACCCACACCTGCCTGTGCGGCTTCCAGCATCGTGACAGAAGAATCAAACACCATAACCCGGTGCGTAGGCGATGGTTGTGGTCCACCGGCGGCCTGCATCCAGGTGGCCCACTCATCCCGCCGATAGGAGCGCAGCAGGGTAAATTTCAGTAGATCCGCAGGTGAATTCAGTCCGGCGGCAATGTCTGGTGTGCAAAGCGGCGCCAGTGGCGCATCACAAAGGAAAATTGCATCGGTTCCGTGCCATGCCCCTCCGCCGTAGCGAATCGTGTAATCCAGCCCTTCTGCCGCCGGATCAACACGGTTGTTATGGGTAGAAAGCTGGAGATCGATATGGGGATAACTGCGGCGAAAATCCTCGAGCTGCGAGAATAAAATACCGGTCGCAAACGTACCCACGACACCCATTTTCAGTTTTTCTTGCGCACGATGGTGCGCAAAGCGATCCAGCATACCGGCAATGCGGTCGAACGAGTCGTTCAGTACCGGCAACAGATTCTCACCTTCCGTGGTCAACATCAGGCCGCGCGAGACACGGACGAACAACTGACAATTGAGGTGTTGTTCCAGCGTTTTCACATGCTGGCTGATTGCAGAATGAGTAACATTCAGCTCGATTGCAGCATGAGTAAAACTGAGATGCCTTGCGGCGGCTTCAAATGCCCGAAGCGAATTAAGCGGAAGATAGCTGCGCGTCATAGACCAATCCGTTAGAAAAATTAACAGCTAATGCTAAATTTAACCGTTTGTCAGGCGGAGTCAAATCCAACAGACTACGCTCGTCTGATGGGCCCGGACACGCCCTCGACCCGCTATTACGGAAGATAACTGATGATGAAAAAATCCCTTTGCTGCGCGCTGTTGCTCGGCCTATCTTACTCCGCCATTGCCGCACCGATGTCAGAAAAACAGCTGGCTGACGTGGTGGAAAGAACCATTACACCGCTGATGAAAACACAGGCGATTCCTGGCATGGCGGTGGCCGTGATTTATGAGGGTCACCCCTACTATTTCACCTTCGGGAAAGCGGATACCGCAGCAAACCGGCCGGTGACGCAACAGACACTGTTCGAACTGGGATCCATTAGCAAAACCTTCACGGGCGTGCTTGGCGGTGACGCAATTGCCCGGGGTGAAATTTCACTCAACGATCAGGCAACACAATATTGGCCTGAACTCACCGGAAAACAGTGGCAAGGTATTCGCCTTCTGGATCTGGCGACCTACACCGCTGGCGGCCTACCGTTGCAAGTCCCGGACGACGTCACAGACACCAACTCTCTGCTGCATTTCTACCAAACCTGGCAACCACAATGGAAACCCGGCACAACACGCCTCTATGCGAACGCCAGTATTGGTCTGTTTGGCGCACTGGCAGTAAAGCCTTCCGGAATGAGTTTTGAAAAAGCCATGACCACTCGAGTCCTCAAGCCACTAAACATGGCACATACCTGGATTAATGTCCCCAAAGCGGAAGAGAAGCACTACGCCTGGGGTTATCGTGATGGTAACGCAGTCCATGTTTCACCCGGCATGCTGGATGCCGAAGCTTACGGCGTTAAAACGAATATCAGGGATATGGCAAATTGGGTGATGGCCAACATAGCGCCAGACAAGATTCAGGATGCGTCATTAAAACAGGGGATCGCTCTGGCGCAATCATGCTACTGGCGTGTCGGTTCTATGTATCAGGGCCTGGGCTGGGAGATGCTAAACTGGCCGGTAAACGCTAAAACCGTGATTGATGGCAGTGATAATAAAGTCGCACTTGCACCGTTACCGGCAACAGAAGTGGATCCTCCTGCACCACCAGTCAAGGCGTCCTGGGTACATAAAACGGGTTCTACTGGCGGGTTCGGCAGTTACGTCGCTTTTATCCCTGAAAAGAACCTTGGTATCGTGATGCTGGCAAACAAGAGCTACCCCAACCCGGCGCGAGTGGAAACGGCTTACCGTATTCTTGACGCTCTGCGCTAGTTGCCCGGCGGTGCTGCGCTTGCGCGGGTCTGCCTTCTTTAGGCCGGGTAAGCGTTAGCGCCGCCCGGCAAAACATACCGCACATGCCCCGCATTTTCCTTGCTGTAATCTACACTTAACAAAAAGTCAGTAAGGAAACGACCATGCGCATCCTACCTGTTATCGCCGCAGTCACAGCCGCGTTTTTAGTGGTTGCCTGTAGCTCACCAACCCCGCCTTCCGGCGTTACCGTCGTCAGTAATTTCGACGCCCAGCGATATCTGGGCACGTGGTATGAAATCGCCCGTTTTGATCATCGATTTGAGCGTGGCTTACAGAGAGTGACGGCAAACTACAGCACAATGGACGACGGGGGTATCCAGGTGATCAACCGGGGCTATAATCCTGATCGCGGCATGTGGCAGCAGTCAATCGGCAAAGCGTACTTTACCGGCGCGCAAAACAGAGCAGCCCTGAAAGTGTCGTTTTTCGGGCCATTCTATGGCGGATATAACGTGATCGCACTGGACAGAGAGTATCGGCACGCGCTGGTTTGCGGGCCGGATCGCGACTATCTATGGATACTCTCCCGCACGCCAACCATTTCCAGTGAAATGAAGCAGCAGATGCTGGATATCGCAACCCGGCAAGGGTTTGATGTTACGAAGCTAATCTGGGTCGAACAACCGCATTAGTGTGCACTGAGCTTTAGACCAATAATGCCGGCGACTATCAGGGCGAGGCTGGCAATGCGTGCCAGACTCGCCGATTCCCCCAGTAGCAGGATCCCCGTGATAGCAGCGCCCACCGCACCGATACCCGTCCAGACGGCATAAGCTGTACCGACCGGCAATGTACGCATCGCCCATGACAACAGAGCAATGCTGACGATCATAGCAGTGACAGTAATAATGCTGGGGGTCAGACGGGTAAAACCGTGGGTGTATTTCAGGCCAATCGCCCATACCACCTCAAGCAAACCGGCAACGACAAGAATAATCCAGGACATAGTCAGGCTCCTTAACTTAAACAACAGTTGGGGCCGTCCCCGATGAAGGATGCACTTACAGGTCGTCCTGTAAGGCAGAGATTGCTCGTCATATTTTGGTTAGTGAGTGATTTTTTTTCAATCCTTTTGTGCTGAACGTGTTAAGGCAAGAAATAGCCTCAGTATGCCGCGTAGTTCAGGCATTTATCACTCATCCGACTTCCCTATGATGGTGTGCTTTCTGATGGCAGGAAGCCCAACCCCTTTGCCAACTGCGAATACAATATGTTCAAAATTCTTTTGATTGACCGTTGTCACTTCACCCGTGCAGGGTTTGAAGCATGGCTCAATCATTCAGGCTTGTTTCCTGGTCATTTCGTTGTGACCGGACTGAATAATCTTTTCCTCGCCAGAGAGCACATTCTGCAGTGGAAACCGACGCTGGTTATCGCTGATTTACACAGCTTCAAGCAGGATATTCATCATTTCCAGCAGCTGTCATCCTTGTTGATTGCCAGCGAGACATTACCCTTTATTTTGCTGCAGTCGGGTGAAGAACAAGAGATGGGGGGCTATCTGGCGCAATTCCCGGTTTGGTCATCGCTGTTGAAAAATGTGGATCTTGAGAAACTGGCAACCGTCATTAATGATGCATTAACATCCTGTTCCAGCGTGGAGATACCACAAATTGCCGCGCCACTATTGACCCGACAAGAAGAGAAAGTGCTGACATTGTGGATGGATGGCGCGAGTAACCAAAAAATTGCCAGCCACCTGAGTATCAACGGGAAAACGGTCTATACCTACAAGCGCAATATCCGCATGAAACTGCATATGGATACGCGCTTCTCTCCATTTTTGTCTTTGCAGGAATCGGAAAGCTAACGGTACGGCAACGGCTCAGTCCCGTACCGTTTTTCATTACTGCTGTGCTTTTGTTGCTGCACCCGATATTGCACTACCACCCTCAGAAATATCCTGACCAACCCCACGCGTGGTGTTACAGGCGGTTAAAACTGAAGAAAGCACCAGGACAGAAAATAACGCTGCAATTGTTTTCTTAACCATAATTTCTTCCTTTTATAGCCAAAGTTGTTTGTGCATAGCCACTTAAGCATAGACAAAATCCCGTAACATGACGGAACCGGAAGCGATTTTAGGAATACTGGAGAGAATTAGCTGGCAGCGTGCGAGATCGCGTGGCCCAGGTCTTTGATATCTTCGCCAACGCCGCGCGCGGTGTTGCAACCGGAAAGTATCGCGCTGGAGAGGACCAGCAGCAGTAGAATTTTAACGGTACGTTTCATCATCCCTGCCTGAATCAGTCGTTCAGGCGCAGCGAACGCTGCGCCTTTACTCGTTCATACCCAAAGTCATTCACGCTGCATAAAAGCCAACGCCTTTTGCAACGTAAAATATGACGGGTATACGTGAATTACTTCACGCGGGATACATATTCGCCAGAGCGAGTATCCACTTTGATCACTTCGCCCGTCTGTACGAACAGTGGAACTTTAACCACTGCACCGGTAGACAGTTTAGCTGGCTTACCGCCAGTACCTGCGGTGTCACCTTTCAGGCCTGGATCGGTTTCAACGATTTCCAGCTCGACGAAGTTAGGTGGGGTCACAGAGATAGGCTGGCCATTCCACAGGGTCACGATGCACTCGGCCTGATCCAGCAGCCATTTCGCGTTTTCGCCAACGGCTTTCTCGTCAGCAGACAGCTGTTCGAAAGTAGAGTTGTTCATGAAGTGATAGAACTCACCGTCGTTGTAGAGGTAAGTCAGGTTCATATCGACAACGTCTGCGCCTTCAGCGGAGTCGGTGGACTTGAAGGTTTTCTCTACACGAGTACCGGTCAGCAGGCGGCGCAGCTTAACGCGTGCAAACGCCTGGCCTTTACCTGGTTTAACGAATTCGCTGGCTTCAACCGCATACGGTTCGCCGTCCATCATGATTTTAAGACCAGCACGAAAATCGTTGCTATAGTAAGTCGCCATAAGGCCCTCTAAAAATTGTTAACTGGTAGCTAAGCCACAAAATGGCGCATATTGTAACCCTAAATACCCCGTCCAGAGAAGATTGGTTATCGCAACTTGCCGATGTAATCACCAGTCCTGATGAACTGCTGCATCTGTTAGACCTGGATAAGCATGAAAATTTGCTCGCAGGCCGCGAGGCTAAGCGTCTCTTTGCGCTGCGTGTTCCCCGCGCGTTTGTTGCGCGAATGGAAAAAGGCAACCCTGATGACCCTCTGCTAAAACAAACACTTACCTCTCAGGATGAGTTTGTTACCGCACCGGGGTTTAGCACTGATCCGCTGGAAGAACAGAACAGCGTCGTGCCAGGACTATTGCATAAATACCTGAACCGTGCGCTGCTGCTGGTCAAGGGCGGTTGTGCGGTAAATTGTCGCTATTGCTTCCGCCGTCACTTCCCTTATGCCGAAAATCAGGGCAATAAGCGAAACTGGCAGGTTGCCCTGGACTATATTGCAACGCATCCTGAGCTGGATGAGATCATTTTTTCCGGCGGCGATCCGCTGATGGCAAAAGATCATGAACTGGACTGGCTACTCACCCAACTGGAAGCGATTCCGCACATTAAACGTCTGCGCATTCACAGCCGTTTGCCGATAGTGATCCCTGCACGCATTACCGACGGTCTGGTCTCGCGTTTTGAGCAGTCCCGGTTGCAGATCCTGCTGGTGAACCATATCAACCACGCTAACGAAATCGATGACGCGTTCCGCTTTGCGATGACACGTTTGCGTAAAGTGGGCGTGACATTGTTAAACCAGAGCGTACTGCTGCGCGGCGTCAATGATAATGCACGAGTACTCGCTGAGCTCAGCAACGCATTGTTTGATGCAGGTGTGATGCCCTATTACCTGCACGTGCTGGACCGTGTGCAAGGTGCGGCGCATTTCATGGTCACAGATGAGGAAGCCCGACAGATTATGCGCGAGCTACTGACCCTGGTCTCGGGTTATATGGTTCCGAAACTGGCGCGTGAGATTGGTGGTGAACCGAGTAAAACGCCGCTGGATTTGCAACTGCGTCAGAGTTGATTAATCCAAACCCTCTCCCTGCAAGGGAGAGGGTAAAAAGGCAATCAGTTCGGGCATTTATAGACCTGGCCATTCATTGCGCTGGCCGTAGGGACAAAGCTCGACAACATTCCTTGCGTTGGGCTGCTCACGCCATAAATCACATTGCCACCCATTGCAGCCGCCTGGTTACGCAGAGCATTTGCCGCGCCGCGCATAGACCCCCCCTCTTCACCGTGTTGACCAGACATCCAGTTGCTTTGCTCACCGGTTGCTGTACCTAACAGCTGGCACTCACTGCCCGGCTTATCTTCCACAAAGCGAACATTCTGACCACCAGCAGACAGCTCATTACTGGAGCTACAACCCGCCAGCAGCAATGCTGCCCCTACGATCCCTGCACAGACTTTTACGCGCATGTTATTCCTCGTTTTCAATAAGCTGGACAGTAGTTGTCCGTGTGTAAACCTTATACCTAAAAGATGACCAAAAGAAAAACCCCCAGACATTTCTGCCTGGGGGTTTCTTGATGCTATGGGGTATAGCGCACGATTACATCATGCCGCCCATTCCACCCATACCGCCCATACCGGCTGCGCCTAAGTCAGGAGCATCACCTTTTGGCAGGTCGGTGACCATACACTCGGTGGTGATCATCAGGCCCGCTACAGATGCCGCGTACTGCAGAGCAGAACGGGTTACTTTAGTTGGGTCCAGGATACCGAAGTCGATCATGTTGCCGTATTCTTCAGTTGCAGCGTTGTAACCGTAGTTACCTTCACCCGCTTTCACGTTGTTCGCAACAACAGATGGCTCTTCACCTGCGTTGGATACGATCTGACGCAGTGGTGCTTCCATTGCGCGCAGCGCAACTTTGATACCCACGTTCTGATCTTCGTTCTGAGCAGTCAGGCCAGACAGTTTTGCAGCAACGCGAACCAGCGCAACACCACCGCCTGCAACGACACCTTCTTCTACCGCAGCACGGGTCGCGTGCAGGGCATCGTCAACGCGTGCTTTTTTCTCTTTCATTTCAACTTCGGTCGCAGCACCGACTTTGATTACCGCAACACCGCCTGCCAGTTTCGCTACGCGCTCCTGCAGTTTTTCACGGTCGTAATCAGAAGTGGCTTCTTCAATCTGCTTACGGATCTGACCAACGCGGCCCTGAATCGCGGCTTCGTCACCCACGCCATCAATGATGGTGGTGGTGTCTTTGTTGATCACAACGCGTTTCGCCTGGCCCAAATCTTCCAGGGTCGCTTTTTCCAGTTCCATACCGATTTCTTCAGAAATCACAGTACCACCGGTCAGCGTAGCGATATCTTGCAGCATTGCTTTACGACGGTCGCCGAAACCAGGAGCTTTAACCGCAGCCACTTTCACGATACCGCGCATGGTGTTAACCACCAGCGTAGCCAGTGCTTCGCCTTCAACATCTTCAGCGATGATAACCAGTGGTTTACCGGCTTTCGCAACGGCTTCCAGTACTGGCAGCATTTCGCGGATGTTGGAGATTTTCTTATCAGCCAGCAGGATGAACGGGCTTTCCAGTTCTACAGCACCCGTTTCCGGCTTGTTGATGAAGTATGGGGACAGGTAGCCACGGTCGAACTGCATACCTTCAACCACGTCCAGTTCGTCTTCCAGACCTGTACCATCTTCAACGGTGATAACACCTTCTTTACCGACTTTATCCATCGCTTCCGCGATCAGTTTACCTACGGTTTCGTCGGAGTTAGCGGAGATAGTACCCACCTGGGCAATCGCTTTAGAGTCAGAGCACGGTACAGACAGCGCTTTCAGTTCTTCAACAGCCGCAACGACAGCTTTGTCGATACCACGTTTCAGATCCATCGGGTTCATGCCCGCAGCAACCGCTTTCAGGCCTTCAGCGATGATTGCCTGCGCCAGTACGGTCGCGGTGGTAGTACCGTCGCCAGCTGCGTCGTTCGCTTTAGAGGCAACTTCTTTCACCATCTGAGCGCCCATGTTTTCGAACTTGTCTTCCAGTTCGATTTCACGTGCAACGGAAACACCATCTTTGGTGATGGTTGGTGCGCCGAAGGATTTGTCCAGCACTACGTTACGGCCTTTCGGGCCCAGGGTTACTTTAACTGCATCTGCCAGTACGTTTACGCCGCGCAGCATTTTCACACGAGCGTCGTTACCGAATTTTACGTCTTTAGCTGCCATTTTAATCTTTCCCTTAAAATCGTATGTTCAGTGTCGTTCGCGGATTACGCTTCAACAATTGCCAGAATGTCGCTTTCGGACATGATCAACACTTCTTCATTGTCGATCTTCTCGGATTTCACGCCGTAGCCATCGTTGAAAATCACGATGTCACCAACTTTAACGTCCAGAGGCTGCACAGTTCCGTTTTCCAGAATGCGGCCCTTACCGACAGCGATGATTTCGCCACGCGTTGATTTAGCTGCTGCAGAACCGGTCAGAACGATGCCGCCAGCAGATTTGGTTTCAACTTCTTTACGTTTGACGATCACACGATCATGTAACGGACGAATACTCATTGATAGCTCTCCTTTGAGAAAGTCATTATCAGTTATGGATGACGCCGGGCCGTATACGGTTTTCCGGCTAGTGCCCTGAGAGATGGGGATGGGTTTTTCTCCCTTCAAGGGGGAGTCGAAAAAAAATTTGCGAAAGTGTTACCATCGCCCCTCTTTTGATCTTGGCAGGACGACGTAAATGAGTGGACTCAAACAGGAGTTGGGGCTGGCACAAGGCGTTGGCTTACTCTCAACCTCCTTGTTAGGTACGGGCGTGTTTGCCGTACCCGCGCTGGCCGCACTGGTTGCCGGAAATAACAGCCTGTGGGCATGGCCAGTGTTGATTGTACTGGTGTTTCCAGTAGCGATCGTTTTTGCCGTACTGGGCCGGCATTTCCCCAGCGCAGGAGGCGTGGCGCACTTTGTCGGCATGGCCTTTGGCCCTCGTCTTGAGCGTGTCACCGGCTGGCTTTTTTTGTCGGTGATTCCGGTCGGGCTTCCGGCGGCACTGCACATTGCGACGGGGTTCGGACAGGCGCTGTTTGGCTGGCACGATAAACAACTTTTGTTCGCTGAACTGGGTACACTGGCGATTGTCTGGTGGGTCGGTTCACGGGGAGCCAGTTCGAGCGCTAACCTACAAACGCTGGTTGCCGTGCTGATCGTCGCACTGATTGCCGCGACCTGGTGGGCTGGCGATATCACGGTGGCAGAAATTCCGTTCCCGGCCATCACGAATGTCGATCATTCACAACTGTTCGCCGCACTCTCCGTGATGTTTTGGTGTTTCGTCGGCCTGGAGGCCTTTGCTCATCTGGCGTCAGAGTTTAAACAGCCCGAGCGTGATTTCCCGCGCGCCCTGATGATAGGCCTGCTGTTAGCGGGATCGGTTTATTGGGCCTGTACTGTGTTGGTACTGCACTTTAACGCATTCGGGGCAGATAAAGCCGCTGCCGCGTCGCTACCGGGTATCGTCGTGCAGTTATTTGGCGTAAAAGCGCTGTGGGTGGCCTGCGTGATTGGTTACCTTGCCTGTTTCGCCAGCCTGAATATCTACATTCAGAGCTTTGCACGCCTGGTATGGTCACAGGCGCAATACAAACCCGATAGCCGCCTTGCACACCTGTCAAAACGTCAATTACCGCTAAATGCGCTCAACGCCGTACTGGGCTGTTGTGTGTTGAGTACACTGGCTATCTACTGGCTGAATATCAATCTTGATGCCCTGATTGTGTACGCCAACGGCATCTTCATCATGATTTATCTGCTGTGCATGCTGGCAGGCTGTCGGTTACTACAAGGCCGTTTCAAAGCCCTGGCAATTATCGGGGGGGTATTGTGCTTGCTGCTGCTGGCAATGGTGGGATGGAAGAGTTTGTACGCCATCATCATGCTGGCAATGCTGTGGGTATGCTTGCCGAAGCGTAGTGTAATGTAAAAAAAGCCCGGTAACGCAATGCTTACCGGGCCAGTCATTTGGTGAAGCGCTCTGCTTAACGATCGTCTTTATGGTCTAAACGGTCGTGCTGTTCGTCCTTACGCTGGTATTCCCCTTCGAAGGTGTCCCCATTTTCAGGACCAGAGCTAAACCCGCCGCCAGACATACGGCTGAAGCTCAGGTGCGGCATCAGTTTCATGGTCAGGTGTTTTTGTACCGGTGGCAGCAACAGTAACAGGCCAAGGAAGTCGGTGAAGAACCCAGGCAGAATCAGCAATAACCCAGCAATAATCAGTGACACGCTTTTGATCATTTCAGCCGCCGGGCTTTCACCTGCCGCCATCTTCTGCTGCATTAACAGGAAATTTTTGAAACCCTGATTACGCACCAGCGACATCCCAATCACCGATGTGAAGATCACCAGGATCAGCGTCAGCAGGACGCCAAGCACATGAGCGACCTGAATAAAAATCGATATCTCAATGTAGACATAGAGAAAAATGGCAATAAACGGTATCCAGCGCACTGGCATCTCCTGTATGGCAGAGGCCTTTTGGCCCCTGTCTGAATGTGTTCGCACTTCGCGTCTACACAAGATGGTGGCGGTTAGCCAAAATTCAATCAGTTTGCACGGATATTTTTTTCGGAAATATTAAAGCGGTGATTCATTTCACAGATTAATAATTATCATGTTACGAGGGCAATAATAAGTGATCCAGATTACGGCAATTCGCTATTATCAGCATATGATCTCGAACATCTGGCTGATTGAGGGAATAATCGTCGGTCAGAAAATATTCAAAACCACATATATACTGTGTGTTTAGTACAATCCATCGGCAGCTTGAAAAGAAGGTTCACATGTTAAACAACATTCGTATCGAAGAAGATTTGTTGGGTACCAGGGAAGTTCCAGCGGATGCCTACTACGGTATTCACACTCTGAGAGCGATTGAAAACTTCTACATCAGCAATAGCAAAATCAGCGACATCCCTGAGTTTGTACGTGGCATGGTTATGGTGAAGAAAGCCGCTGCGCTGGCTAACAAAGAACTGCAAACCATTCCTAAAAGCGCTGCAAATGCGATTATCGCCGCCTGTGACGAAGTACTGAACAACGGCAAATGTATGGATCAGTTCCCGGTTGACGTCTATCAGGGCGGTGCGGGAACCTCCGTCAACATGAATACCAACGAAGTGCTGGCGAATATCGGCCTGGAGCTGATGGGCCATCAGAAAGGTGAATACCAGTACCTCAATCCGAACGACCACGTTAACAAATGCCAGTCCACCAACGATGCCTACCCTACTGGCTTCCGCATCGCGGTATATGCCTCCGTGGTGAAATTGGTCGATGCAATTAACCAGTTAGGTGATGGTTTCCAGCGTAAAGCGGTTGAGTTCCAGGACATCCTGAAAATGGGCCGTACCCAGTTGCAGGATGCCGTACCGATGACACTCGGTCAGGAATTCCATGCGTTTAACGTCCTGTTAAACGAAGAAACCAAAAATATCCTGCGTACATCTGAACTGTTGCTGGAAGTGAACCTTGGTGCGACAGCGATCGGGACGCGCCTGAACACGCCAGACGGTTACCAACAACTGGCCGTACAGAAACTGGCTGAAGTGTCTAACCTGGCAGTTGTCCCGGCAGAAGACCTAATCGAAGCGACCTCAGACTGCGGCGCTTACGTAATGGTACACAGCGCCCTGAAACGTCTGGCGGTGAAACTGTCTAAAATCTGTAACGATCTGCGCTTGCTCTCTTCAGGCCCGCGTGCTGGCCTGAATGAAATCAACCTGCCAGAACTGCAGGCAGGTTCTTCTATCATGCCAGCCAAAGTGAACCCGGTTGTGCCAGAAGTGGTAAACCAGGTGTGCTTCAAAGTCATCGGTAACGATATCACCGTCACCATGGCTTCCGAAGCGGGTCAATTGCAGCTGAACGTGATGGAACCTGTCATCGGCCAGGCGATGTTCGAGTCTATCCACATCCTGACCAACGCTTGCTATAACCTGCTGGAGAAATGCATCAACGGCATCACCGCCAACAAAGCAGTGTGCGAGAGCTTCGTTTACAACTCGATCGGTATCGTGACCTATCTTAACCCGTTCATCGGCCACCATAATGGCGACATTGTCGGTAAGATTTGCGCCGAAACAGGTAAGAGCGTACGTGAAGTCGTGCTGGAGCGCGGCCTGCTGACGGAAGCTGAGCTGGATGATATTTTCTCAGCACAGAACCTGATGCACCCGGCATACAAAGCAAAACGGTATACCGATGAAAGCGAACAATAACCGTTCCGGTTAAACTTGCCGAAGGCACGTCACTTGTGACGTGCCTTTTTTCTTTTTAAGCATTACCAATTACACAACAATTTAATATCAACTTGTTAATAAACAAGGAACCCTACTATGTTTGGAGCAGAACTCGTCGTCGTCTTACTGGCGATTTATTTGGGAGCAAGACTCGGTGGTATCGGCATTGGCTTTGCGGGGGGGCTCGGGGTACTCGTTCTTACCCTGATATTTCAGATCAAACCTGGCGCAATCCCTTTTGACGTTATCGAAATCATCATGGCGGTTATCGCCGCAATCGCTGCCATGCAAGTGGCAGGTGGTATGGATTACCTGGTAAGCCTGGCGGAACGAATGTTGCGTCGCCATCCGAAATACATCACCTTCCTTGCCCCACTGGTCACCTGGTTTATGACCATTCTTGCGGGTACAGGCCATACCGCATTCTCCACACTGCCGGTCATTACCGAAGTGGCGAAAGAGCAAGGCATTCGCCCCTCACGTCCGCTCTCTATCGCCGTAGTGGCTTCACAGATTGCGATTACTGCTTCGCCTATTTCAGCCGCTGTGGTCTTCTTCGCCGGTATTTTGGAGCCTATGGGCGTAAGTTACCTGACACTGCTGGGGATCTGTATTCCGGTCACGTTGATCGCCGTTATGATTACCGCAGTGGTCTGTAACTTCCTGGGTTGCGAGCTGAAAGACGATCCGGTTTACCAGGAACGTCTGGCGAAAGGTGAAGTGCGCCTGCGTGGCAGCCAGGTGTTTGAGCTAAAACCTCATGCAAAACGCTCTGTGATGCTGTTCCTGATCGGCATCGTGGCCGTGATGTTCTACGCCACTGCTATTAGCGATACGGTGGGGTTGATTCAGAACCCGGTTCTGCCACGTAACGAAGCGATTGTGGTCTTCATGCTAACTATCGCAACGCTGATTAGCATCACCTGTAAAATTGACACCAGCGAAGTGCTGAACGCCAGCACCTTTAAATCCGGTATGAGTGCCTGCGTATGTGTACTGGGTGTAGCGTGGCTCGGTGATACTTTCGTGAAAGCACATATCGCCGATATCCAGACTGTAGCGGGTGACCTGCTGCACAACTACCCGTGGCTGCTGGCCGTGGTGTTGTTCTTTGCGGCCACCCTGCTTTACTCCCAGGCTGCGACCACCAAAGCCCTGATGCCTGCGGCGCTACTGCTGGGCGTGACCCCGCTGACTGCGATTGCCTCTTTTGCAGCCGTGTCTGCCCTGTTCGTTTTGCCAACCTACCCAACGTTGCTTGCAGCAGTTGAAATGGATGACACAGGCTCCACTCGTATCGGTAAATACGTGTTTAACCATGCGTTTCTGATCCCAGGTGTCATTGCGATTACCCTGTGTGTGATCCTGGGCTTTATCATTGGCGGTATCGTGCTGTAAATGTTTTGTGGTTGTAAAAATAGTTAAAATCGGGTCGCGTAGCGGCCCGATTCATTAATGACCATCAGCCTCGCGTGGTATAGTGATTTTTTTCGCGAGAACGAGGTCGACCTGTGAACACGCCTGACGCTGTTGTTGTGCTTTGTACCGCTCCCGATGAAGCTTCCGCCCAGGATTTGGCCGCCAAAGTGCTGGCAGAAAAACTGGCGGCCTGCGTGACCCTGCTCCCCGGTGCAACCTCCCTGTATTACTGGGAAGACAAGCTGGAGCAAGAGTACGAGGTTCAGATGCTGCTCAAAACCAACCTTGCTAACCAGCAAGCACTTCTCGATTGTCTTAAATCTCATCACCCTTACCAAACCCCGGAACTGCTGGTACTGCCAGTCATCCACGGCGATAACGATTATCTCTCATGGCTCAACGCTTCCTTACGCTGATCCTGCTACTGTGCAGCACATCAGTTTTTGCCGGGTTGTTTGATGCTCCCGGCCGCTCTAACTTTATTCCCGCCGACCAGGCGTTCGTGTTCGATTTTCAGCAAAACCAGCACGACCTTAATCTGACCTGGCAGGTGAAGGATGGATATTATCTCTACCGTAAGCAGGTGAGTATTACTCCTGCTCACGCACGCGTTGGTGAAGTGCAACTGCCAGCAGGCGAATGGCACGAAGACGAGTTTTACGGTAAAAGTGAGATTTATCGCCACCGGCTAACCGTCCCTGTCACGATTAACCAGGCGGATAAAGGTGCGACACTGACAGTGACCTATCAGGGTTGCGCGGACGCTGGTTTTTGCTACCCGCCTGAAACCAAAGTCGTCCCACTCAGCGAAGTGCAAGCTATTGCCGAGCCTTCGACGCCTCCTCATACATCCAGGGAACCAGCAAACGCGAAGAGCGAACTTCCCTTTTCCGCACTCTGGGCTTTATTGATTGGCATCGGCATTGCCTTCACGCCCTGTGTGTTACCGATGTACCCGCTGATCTCCGGTATTGTTCTGGGGGGTAAACAACGTCTTTCCACAGCCCGTGCGCTGCTGCTGGCATTTATTTATGTTCAGGGCATGGCCCTCACCTATACTGCGCTTGGTCTCGTCGTCGCGGCCGCCGGACTGCAGTTCCAGGCAGCACTTCAGCATCCCTACGTACTTATCGGTCTGTCAGTAGTATTTACCCTACTGGCACTGTCAATGTTTGGCCTGTTCGCTCTGCAATTACCCTCATCACTGCAAACCCGCCTAACGTTGATGAGTAATCGTCAGCAGGGTGGTTCACCCGGTGGTGTGTTTGCGATGGGCGCAATTGCCGGGTTAATCTGTTCGCCGTGCACCACTGCGCCACTCAGCGCTATTTTGCTCTATATCGCCCAGAGCGGTAACTTGTGGCTCGGGGGAGGAACGCTCTATCTGTACGCGCTGGGGATGGGCCTGCCACTCATTCTGGTTACCGTCTTCGGTAACCGACTGCTGCCGAAAAGCGGTCCGTGGATGGAAACGGTGAAAACAGCGTTCGGCTTTGTGATTCTGGCGCTGCCGGTATTCCTGCTGGAACGTGTAATCGGGGATATCTGGGGGTTACGTTTATGGGCAATGCTCGGTGTGGCATTCTTTGGCTGGGCATTTATCACCAGCCTTTCGGCAAAAAAAGCATGGATTCGAATCGTGCAAATTATCCTGCTGGCGGCCGCGCTGATTAGCGTTCGTCCATTGCAGGATTGGGCATTTGGTTCCCATACCGTACAAACTCAGGCTCATCTGAACTTCACACAAATTACGAATGTTGATGAACTGAATAACGCCCTGGCGCAAGCAAAGGGTAAACCGGTTATGCTCGATCTTTATGCTGACTGGTGTGTCGCCTGTAAAGAGTTTGAAAAATACACCTTCAGCGATCCGCAAGTGCAAAACGCACTGCAAAAAACGGTTCTACTGCAGGCCAATGTGACGGCCAACAATACGCAGGATAAAGCCTTACTTACACAGCTCAACGTACTCGGATTGCCAACTATCTTGTTCTTTGATGAAAACGGTAACGAGCAGCAAGACAAGCGCGTAACCGGATTTATGGATGCCACAACATTCAGCGCACATTTGCGCGATCGCCAACCGTAAACAACACTTTAATCGGGATAACGGGGAGGAGATAACCGTGCAACGTGAAGACGTACTGGGACAAGCCCTGCAATTACTTGAAATCCAAGGGATCGCCAGCACCACACTTGAGATGGTGGCAGAACGTATTGATTATCCTCTGGATGACCTGCGTCGGTTCTGGCCCGACAAAGAGGCATTACTTTATGACGCCTTGCGCTATCTGAGTCAGCAGGTTGATACCTGGCGCAGAAAATTGATGCTGGATGAAGAACTGACAGCCGAGCAAAAGCTACTGGCGCGCTATACCGCTCTCACAGAGTGTGTGAGCAATAACCGTTATCCGGGTTGTTTGTTCATCGCCGCGTGCACATTCTATCCCGATCCCGACCATCCCATTCACCAGTTGGCCGATCAGCAGAAACGCGCTGCACATGATTTTACGCATGAACTGCTCACCAGGCTTGAAGTGGATGACCCAGCGATGGTTGCAAGACAGATGGAGCTGGTACTGGAGGGCTGCCTGAGCCGAATGCTGGTCAATCGTAGCCAGGCCGATGTTGATACTGCACACCGCCTCGCGGAAGATATCCTGCGCTTTGCGCAGTGTCGTACGGGTGGTGCGCTCACCTGAATGAACAATTCCAGCCCTGACATTAAACAGGGGTGGGCTTTTGGAGAAATTTCGTCATTTCGGCGTGAAAACCGACAAATTGCCGCAAACTTAAGCAGTTGAATGGCTTTTTCAGAAATAAGGTTGACGATTGTGCGTGATTGCGGTTTAATGCGCCCCGTTGCCCGGATAGCTCAGTCGGTAGAGCAGGGGATTGAAAATCCCCGTGTCCTTGGTTCGATTC
>NZ_WLVC01000054.1:0-27714 GCF_016859735.1 Lelliottia sp. RWM.1
CTTCATGGGGATGTCCTCATGTGGCTTATGAAGACATTACTAACATCGGGGTGTACTAATCAACGGGGAGCAGGTCAGCAACACGAATCCTTTTTCACCTTCGACATCCACCTCGATATCAAAAAGGGGCTTTTCAAGGCTTAGCGCCGGCGCATCCGTTTTTTTTGCCAGCCATTCAACCGCTTCTGAGAGACTTTCAAGCGTGCTGCGTTCAAGCCCACTGTCAACTGGCACCGGGCATCCGCGCCTGAACAGGGCATGTGCATAACCTTCGCTGCAGATAACAGAGCCATCCATACCTCTGCGAAATGCCAGTATCACCCAATAGGGTGGTCTGGCGCCATCCTGCGCTTCGCCGTTAATGCTCACCCCTCGCTCCGGGCGGAAGACCTGTTCACCGTCCGGCCAGATGAACGAGACTTCGTCCCGGGAAACCTTCGTGGACGTAAAAATCTGAAAGAACATCCGCGTTTTGTTTGCAGGCCAGTGTGCATCCGGACGTTCAAGCGTCTTCATTAGTTGTTCCCTGCCGTTTTCGCTCATACCTGGAGAAAACCGCACGATCTCAGAAAGCTGGCGACCACGTATAAATTCTGTTTGTTCCGTAACGTTCCTGAGCATCTTTATGGATTCAGAGACGCTGCGGGAGGGAAGCGGATACAGGGAGTCAAGGCGGTTAATACCTGCGTCCTCAATAAGAGTAAGCAGCAGCCGCGCTATACGCGGGCGGCGGGTACGACGGGTACGATCGTCAGCCGGTGTGGCGGGACGTCCTGGAGCTTTAACAGTGGTAGCGGCATCATCCAGAGGTAGAAAATCGCGGTAGCTTATTCGTCTGCTGCCTGCAGTTTTTCGGGTGCCGGCACGGGTTGCTCCTTCATCCCCACTGAAAGGGCGGTACATACGGCAGGAAATATCATGTTCGTGGCTGAATCCTGCCAGGAAGAGTGTGCCGGTATCCTTCATCAGGTTTGCGCTGTTGCGGGCTGGGTGTTCTCCACGTACGCAGTCACATTCAAGCCAGGCCTCTTTCTGCCGCATTTCCTGAAGTACCGAACCGGCTAATGCCAGTTCGCCAGTACTCAGCGGCTCGCGAGAGCTGTAGTAAGCCTTGACGGCGTCTTCCTCCTCGGGCCGCAGCCAGCGGATTGATCCACCTGTGGGGTTTTTCTTGCGAACCAGCTGCATGGCCATGGATATGTCCTCAGAATGTCAGTTACGGAGTGTGTCAGATGACTGTTGTCGGAGCAGGGTGACGGCGTCCTGTTCAGGCATTGAAAACTGTACACGGTGGCGGGCGGCGACATCGAGCGCGAACACCTTCGTGTAGACTTCCGTCGAGCTGACCGATTTGTGTCCCATCAGACTCTGCAGCACCTTGAGCGGAATACCGGCGTAGAGCATGTGCATGGCATAGCTGTGCCGGAACGTGTGCGGCGTCACCGGCACAGAGAATGTCACGCCGTCGGCCGCTGCAGCGTCCACGGCTTCACTAATCCACGTTCTTACCGTACGGTCAGTGATTTCCCACAGTCGCGCCTTTTCGGTCCGGCCGGTGCGTTTGTTTCTGCGTTCGAGCGGAATTTTCAGGGTGGCCACCATCATCTCCAGCTGGCTGACATAGAGGTTATCTGACAGCGGGACCAGACGGTGGGGCGTGGCACCGGCGGGTGTCCGGCCGGCACTGCGGGCCGCTTTCTCTTCACGCTGTTTGAGGGTGGCCAGCTGCACAAACGGATACGGTGATACCAGCGAAAAATCCCCCCGCGTCAGGGCCAGGGCTTCGTTGATGCGCGCGCCGGTGTTCCACAGGGTGGCCAGTAACATCCTGCGGTGCAGGTCCGGGACATAATGCAGCAGGGCATTGATTTCCGGGGCCAGCAGATATTTTGGCAGTTCATCATGCACCAGAGCCATCTGGCGCAGTGCCAGCGCAGCCGGATAATCGATGGTCACCGGCAGCGACGGTGTCTGATGAAAGGACTGAGAATGGGGAATCACGCTGCTCACAAATCCAGGTTCTCCGGGTAGTTCAGATCGTCTAACATTTTTCTTTCTTCAGCGGCTTCTTTAGCCCTCCGACGACGCGCCTTTCTCCATACGTCCCACATAACACGCTGAGCTGACCATTCCGAAATCGCAAGACGTGTTTCTGGAAATTCGGCCACCCTGCGCAGGCGTCTGACCTGGATGATGGCTTTTAGCCCCAGACGGGCATACTGATACTGGCGCTCACGGAAGTATTCGTAACGCTGGCCGAAACAGTCTGCGTCCGCGACGAACGCAATAGCTTTATGGGCTTCCTGCTGCAGAACGATGAGCTCCCTGATTCGATACATCAGACGTGCATCAAGAACCTGCCAGTCGCCACTGACGTTTGTGAAACTGAGATCAGGATAGCCGACGGTTGGCTCTCGGGTCGGTTCGGGATCGTCATTATTCTCACCCGCATCAGTTGCAACATCGGAGCAGGACTCGGCGAAATTTTCCAGCAGAAATACCAGCTCGGTGGCAATAAAATGCTGCTCCCGTTTTAGCTTTTCGTCTGATGCCCGTTTCTCACGCCGGAGCGTGAACCGGTGCGTCAGCATGACAGCTGCAATTGCCGCTCCGGCCGTAATAATCGCGGTGGCCACGTTACCCCAGATACCTGGCCCCTGCATAAACACCTGCACGGTGACCGGATGCGAGGCCACAGCCGCCATTCCTTCTGCCACATTTTCCTGCATTGATTTCGTTCTCCTGCCAGTTCGCTAAATCCCGTCAGGCCTGGTCCGGCATAAAACGGCCCGGCTCAAACGGCCAGCGGTCTCCCCCGGAATATCCTTCGATCCATTCCAGCTGCCCCTGGTTAAAGTACAGGTGATAACACTGACGGGCGCATACGGTGATGCAGCCGTCAAACCCGGTCTCATTAAGTTCATCTGCGTCATCCGGCCAGCGGAGCAGACGGCCCTCAGCGGAGATCTCGTAAAAGGCACATTCACAGTCCAGGTCTTTGGTCTGGTATTCAGATTCCGTTTCGCCGTCCGGCATCCGGTAGCGAAACGTGACAGTATCGAACATCCCCATACAGGGCTCCTTATCTTGTTGGTAAATCCCGCCGTCAGGCTTGTATCGACCAGCGTCATCGTCCCCTAACGATAATGGGGCGGACGCGGCATTTTCCTGGTTTGCTCCGCGCTCTCCGCCATGATCAGAGGCAATTCCGGCGAAATGCTGTCCGAGTTCAGGGGTACTTCCAGCGCCCCGTCCGGTCTCTGATAAAATGCAGGGGCCTCATGGTCGGCCAGCATTCTCCAGCTGCATGGATCAGAAGTAACCTCCCTGCGGGCGACCAGCCCTCCCAGTTCATCAAGCAGGGCAACCAGCGGCTCGCCGGTGTATGGTGCGGGGCCGGAGTAAAACCAGACACTGCAATATTCCTGGTTCATGAGATCCGACCCCAGATCTTGAATTTGCATTTATTCCCCAACGTTAATTATCCCGCCCTGAAATCATCTCACCCTGACGTCATTCTTCCTTTCGTATTATCGCGCGACGTAAAAATCACACGCCTGATAATAAGCAGACATATAACCACGCCATTAAATTACCGGATGCGGGTTTCAGCCTGATCCGACTTTTGCGCGATAAGAGACTTTCCGGAAGTGTACCACGCACACGAAATAAGCAAAGCGGCCTTTTCGCCCCCTGCGTGCCGGGTCACGGGGCAGGGCGAAAACACAACATCTGGTATGAGATGCATCTGACTGAAGCACTAGATGTTGTGTTTCTGCGCCGCCGCGCGCCGGGGCGTGTTCCGGAGATCCGGGTCTGGCTTTTTTCGGATCCCGGATGACAAAACGCATGATATTTCCTGTAAATGCAATTATTCATAACATTTATATTCATATATGTTAAAAGTGCGAAATTAGCATCAGTTGTTGGTTATTATTAAGATTTCAGCAACAAACCGTATCCCACCCGCTTCGTTAAAAAAACCGAAGGTCATCAGAAGCGCTCACTGATCGTTCCGGGCTGAGACGGTGGCAGCGTCACGGGTAATGTCTCTATTTTATTGGTCGTGAGGAAGGCCGGATAATGGCCAAACTAAGAAGCCATAGCATTGGGGGCAGCCTGCTGATCTGGTATGATCGAGCAGAGGCTCATCTCAATGAGCAATCCCCGCAACAAATTTTTTCGGGGTGCAACAGACCCTTTAGTGTCCAGGCCTGAAAAAAAAGAAAGCACGGTCTCTGAGAGACTACGGTCCTTACGCAACCATACCGGTTAGCAAGCTTTATATTTTCATTATGACTATCTGTATAACAGGGGAATGAATGTGATTAAAAAAATATGCGAAGTGATTGATGGAGAGTATGTCTGTGACATTGATATCAGTGTGGAAGAATGGAAAACTTTATTAACAAATGATAAAGTTTTTGACACAAAAAGTATTGCAGCGTTAAAAAAATGGTTTATTGAGCCAAATCATTCCTGCACATGCTTCGATATTGGTAAGAAGTACGACCTGCACAGCATGAGTGCTAATGGAGTCATAAACGGACTGGGTGGCAGAGTTCAAAAAGAACTTGGTAGATTCGAGGTTAAAGGTGTCGGAAATATCGCATCCGGTACAAAATTCATTACCGTAATGAAGAGTAAAGAAATCGGCGGAAAACCCAAAAGAAACTTATGGACAATTCGTGAGGAACTTGTTCAGGCAATTAACGAACTGGATTTTTTTGGTACAACAGAAATGGCCAGCAGTGAGTATTACTCTGACGATGAGTTGATCAATGCCATAGAGAAAAGTAATATCTTTGACAACGTTCAGACGTTTGAATATACAGGGGAAGCCAAACCAAAGAAAAATGCAATAGAAGTAAAAAATGGCCTCTCGTATCCCAGGAGTAAAGGCGTATCCCAAAATGCGCTGAATAAAGCAGGTTACAGATGTGAAGTCGATAGTGACCACCCAACATTCAGAAGGCGAAATTCATCCTTAAATTACACAGAACCTCATCACATTGTACCTATGTCCAGGCAAGATGCTTTTGACACATCTCTTGATGTTGAAGAAAATATCATATCTCTGTGTTGCAATTGCCATAAACAAATTCACCTTGGTCAGGGTTATGAAGATATGCTGAAAGAAATATACACTGCGCGAAAAAGGTTATTAAAAAAAGTTGGTATTGATATATCACTGGAAAACTTGATTCTTTATTACAAAATGGAAAGTAAGTGAGATTCAAACGAGAGTGATACCTTCGTTTTATTGGTCGGGATGAACAGCAGATGATGTTTCCGGCAAGTATCGGGTCCAGAAACTTTCTGTTAAAAAAGAGGTAAAAGTAGTCTTGAGCCCTGACTGCGAATTGCCATTGCGCATGACCAGAGAACAGGACGAACCCCTGCCAAACCCAGGCATGAGAAACGCTTTTAAAACATAGACTTAATTAAAATCAGCAATTCCCATCGAAATAATAAGCAAGCAGAATTGGCTCAGGTGAATTTCACTCGGTGCAGTGCATGCGTTGGGGGTTTTAAAAGGAAAAACCCGAAATGAATCGGGTTTTGATTAATTAACGATTAACAGGTTCCCGTGCCCGGGAACACTCTGACTGTACGCGCAATATATTATTTCCGCAATCATTATTTTTGATTACCAAGCCATTTATTCATCTGCTCAATTTCACCTTTTTGAGCTTTAATGATGTCCTGCGCGAGCTTTCTCATTTCCGGATCTTTTCCGTATTTTAGCTCGGTCTCAGCCATTGCTATTGCCCCTTCATGGTGTGCTACCATGCCTTTCGCAAAAGCCTTGTCGGGATCGGAATCTTTTACAGCGGCCATCATTTTGTCATGCATACCTTTCATGCCGGACATATATTCCTGTGACGATGCCGATGAGGATATATCTGACATTTTCATTTCTGAATGTTCTGCGGAAATCGCTGGCAGGGATAACATCAGTATAACAAAAAGCGAATTTGTGATTTTCATATAATAAACCCTTTCAGATGGTTACCGGATAAGTTTAGCTGAGTCAGACAAAAAAGCCCCCTGAAGGGGGCAAAAAATAACAACATATCCGTATAAGGGACAATCTATCAAGGAAAGGGTAACCGCACGGAAACTTCAGTTGTCATCAGCCCGCATTGATCATGCGGCGGTGTGCATCAGCCATAGCCTGATGGGGGCCGGACTGACCGTTATTCGTAAATTCATGGGCAACAGCTGCTCTTTCATGTTCATTCATCGCCGCAAACGAAGTCGCCGGACGGGAAGCGTTAACGGTGCCAGTTCCCATCATCTTCTGATGACTTTCCGCCATTTTTTTATGTGCATCTGCTGAACCATTGTTCATGGTTTCATGAACAATAATAGCCTGTTCATGCTGATCCATACCGGCCATCCGTGGAGCTGCCCCCTGGATGGCGGCTGGAGTTGAAGAAGACTGCATCTGATGGGCCGGAGCCTGAGCATTATTGACACGCTCATGGATATTTACAGTTTCAGTGGCCCAGGCCGTAGAAATTAAGCTCAAACCTAACACTGATGCTAAGACGATATTTTTCATGGTAACTCTCCATTTCTGAATTAGTGATGTCCGTGAATTTCGATCTGTGTCCTCAGTAGTACAACTGACAACTCTACAGACCTTATTCCGCCGGGATGAGGCTTTAATACAACTCCTGGCTTGTGCTGATGCCGTGTATGGATGAAGTAATAATGCCTTCCTGATAAGTTGCACTAATTATATCGAATAGCTTCTGTTTGCTGCATGACAGGCTAATGACATCTTTGTCATTTAAATCTTTATTCTCAGTACTGGGTTTCCGGAATCATTTTCTCCAGTCTGGGCACGGATAGGATAAAACGAGTTGAACGTACGTCCGATTCCACCTGCACTCTTCCGTGATGTGCTTCCACGATGGACTTCACAATCGCAAGGCCGATGCCGCTGCCTTCTCCTTTTCGTTGTCTGGATGGATCCACCCGATAAAAACGGTCAAACAGCCTTGATAAATGTTCTTCAGGGATCGGTTTCCCCGGATTTTCAATCACAAGGTCAAAAAAGCTCTCCTGCTCTCTTATTGAGACGGTGATTGCCTGTCCCTCCGGGGTATAACGCAGGGCATTGGATAACAGATTATTGATCGCCCTTCTGAACATTTGTGGATCTCCCTCAACCAGGCAGGGCATCCCGTCAAATTTGAGCGTGATATTGCGTTCTTCGGCCCAGGCTTCGAAAAACTCGAAGACTTTCATGACTTCCGCTCTGAGGTCAAACATGACCCTGTCAGGTATCAGCTGATTATTGTCTGCCTGCGCCAGGAACAGCATGTCGCTGACCATTTTGGTCATCCGGTTATACTCTTCCAGGCTGGAGTAGAGGACATCCTCAAGTTCCTTCTGGGTTCGATCCTGACTCAGCGCGATTTCAGTCTGTGTCACCAGATTGGTGATGGGCGTTCTGATCTCGTGCGCGATATCGGCAGAGAAATTGGCCTGGCGGGTAAAGACATCCTCAATCTTTCCAATCATATGATTGAACGAGATAACCAGTTGCTCCAGCTCAATGGGAACCCGTGTCGGTTCCAGCCGCGCATCAAGATTCTCGGAGGTGATGCTTTTAATGGCATTGCTGACATTACGAAGGGGCAGATGCCCCTGACGGACAGCGATGCGAATGATCAGAACAATCAGCAGGCTTATCACAACAGCGATTGCAATCAGATTTTTTTTCAGCGCATCAAGGTAATGGAGATGGAAATTAATGGAGAGGCCAGTCAGCATGACATAGTTCTGCTGTTTGCCCTGAAATATCGCCTGGCCAGAGGAGGCGATAATCCGGTATGTTTCCATCTTCATTCCGGACCCGGTATCCATCGGTCCCGCAGGATCCTCCACCGTCCAGAGAAAGACATCCCGTGCGCGGCTGTGCTCGCTAAAATCTGCTGAATTCACTGCCGGGCGTAGTGCCGCCCCCTGAGCTGAGCTCAAGAGCACTTCACCCCTGGGATTGAGGAGCAAAAGGGCAACGTTGCGGTAGCTGGCAATTGATTCCTTTATTTTGCTTACTTTTTTTTCATCCGGATCTGCCGGGGACTGGAGTATACGGCTCAGTGTGGTGCTGATTTGTTGCAGATCGCTGACATCCTGCTCGGCAAAATGCTTTTCAACAGAATGCAGCATAAACCAGGTGAAGGCGATAAACGCCAGTATTGTGGACAGGCTGATAAAAAAGGTCAGCCGCAGAGCGAGTGAGAAAGGTCGTCTGGACGGTTTGCTATGCATCCGGGATCTCCAGCATGTAGCCCACGCCCCGCACTGTCTGGATCAGTTTTGTCCCGTAATCGTTGTCTATTTTAGCGCGGAGTCGCTTTACTGCGACATCAATCGCGTTAGTGTCGCTGTCAAAATTCATGTCCCAGACCTGAGAGGCAATCAGGGAGCGGGGAAGAACTTCTCCCTGATGGCGAATGAAGAATTCCAGCAAGCTGAACTCTTTACTGGTGAGCACAATGCGGTTCCCGGCGCGGCTGACTTTTCTGGATACGAGATCAACCGAGAGGTCAGCCACTTTAAGCTGGCTTTCCGTGATCATCGTGTTTCCCCGCCTGAGGAGGGTTCTTACCCGGGCGAGCAGTTCAGCAAACGCAAAGGGCTTCACCAGATAATCGTCCGCACCCAGCTCAAGTCCTTTGACCCTGTGTTCAATCGTGCCAAGGGCCGTCAGCAGTAATACCGGCATCCCCTTTCCGGCACTGCGCAGCATACGGATGATATCCCAGCCGTTTACATCAGGCAGCATGATATCCAGGATGACTAAATCATACTCGGCTGTCATGGCAAGATGATATCCGGTCAGACCATTATCAGCGTGATCCACGACGAACCCCGCCTCTGTCAGCCCCTTGCTGAGATATTCACCTGTTTTAATTTCGTCTTCAACGATTAATATTTTCATCATGCTCCCCGGCTGGCTGCTAATGTCATTTTATTGCGCCCACGATCGTTATCAACGGATTACAGCAAAAATGACAACATTGTCATTATCCTGTCACCCGGCAAACAGAGAGCGTTCGGTAAAGTATCCCTATCAATACTCTGGACTTCGTTTGAACCATTTACCAGGTCTGCCTGTACGAGAAGCGTTATGTTCAAATTAAAATTACTCAGCATCAGTACCATATTCATCCTGGCTGGTTGTGTTTCTCTGGCACCTGAATATCAGCGTCCGCCAGCTCCGGTTCCCCAGCAGTTTTCATTGTCTAAAAACAGTCTGACGCCTGCGGTAAACAGCTATCAGGATACGGGCTGGCGAAACTTTTTTGTCGATCCCCAGGTCAGCAGGCTGATCGGTGAAGCCCTGAATAATAACCGTGATTTGAGAATGGCTGCCCTGAAGGTTGAAGAGGCCCGGGCCCAGTTCAACGTCACGGATGCAGATCGTTATCCCCAACTGAATGCCTCATCCGGGATCACATACAACGGTGGTCTGAAAGGTGACAAGCCGACCACACAGGAGTACGACGCGGGTCTGGAGCTCAGCTATGAGCTCGATTTTTTTGGCAAACTTAAGAACATGAGTGAGGCTGATCGCCAGAACTACTTTGCCAGCGAAGAAGCCCGTCGTGCCGTACACATCCTGCTGGTCTCCAACGTTTCACAGAGCTATTTCAGCCAGCAACTGGCGTACGAACAACTCCGTATTGCGCGGGAAACGCTGAAAAATTATGAACAGTCCTATGCTTTCGTTGAGCAACAGCTCGTGACCGGGAGTACGAACGTTCTGGCACTTGAACAGGCGAGAGGACAAATCGAAAGTACCCGCGCCGAAATAGCCAAACGAGAAGGCGATCTGGCTCAGGCAAACAATGCCCTGCAACTGGTGCTGGGAACGTACCGCGCACTTCCGTCAGAAAAAGGGATGAAAGGCGGGGAGATCGCACCAGTAAAATTGCCACCAAATCTATCTTCACAAATTTTGCTGCAGCGACCGGATATTATGGAAGCGGAATATCAGCTGAAAGCGGCTGATGCCAATATTGGCGCAGCGCGAGCGGCCTTTTTCCCCTCCATTACCCTGACCAGTGGTCTTTCCGCAAGCAGTACGGAGCTGTCAAGCCTGTTTACGTCAGGAAGTGGAATGTGGAATTTTATCCCTAAAATTGAAATTCCTATTTTTAATGCTGGCAGGAATAAAGCCAATCTGAAGCTGGCTGAAATTCGCCAGCAACAATCGGTGGTTAATTACGAACAAAAAATTCAGTCAGCCTTTAAGGATGTTTCCGACACGCTTGCGCTGCGCGACAGCCTTAGCCAGCAACTTGAGTCACAGCAGCGTTATCTTGATTCACTTCAGATAACTCTCCAGCGTGCCAGAGGATTATATGCAAGTGGTGCTGTCAGTTACATCGAAGTGCTGGATGCAGAACGTTCCCTCTTCGCTACGCAGCAAACCATTCTCGATCTTACCTATTCCCGACAGGTTAACGAAATTAATCTGTTTACCGCGCTGGGTGGCGGTTGGGTAGAGTAAATTTATTTAATTAATCAGGAAATTAAAAATGCGTAATTCACTTAAAGCCGTTTTATTTGGTGCCTTCTCTGTCATGTTTTCTGCCGGTCTTCATGCTGAAACACATCAGCATGGCGATATGAATGCTGCCAGTGATGCTTCGGTACAGCAGGTTATCAAGGGCACCGGTGTCGTTAAAGACATTGATATGAATAGTAAAAAGATTACCATTTCGCACGAAGCAATCCCTGCTGTGGGCTGGCCTGCAATGACCATGCGCTTCACTTTTGTTAATGCAGACGACGCTATCAATGCCCTGAAAACCGGCAACCATGTCGATTTCTCGTTTATTCAGCAGGGCAATATCTCCTTACTCAAAAGCATTAACGTTACGCAATCCTGATTATCAGTCCGGAGCGAATACATCCAGTGCGCCTGAACATTCATTAAGGGATTACTGTGAATGAATGATCGGGCGCATATGCCAGGTGTTTTGATTTTTCAGCGAGAAATTGTATGGCTTCTTTAAAGATAAAATATGCTGCAATAATTATCAGCAGCCTCATAGCAGGGGGGCTGATATCGGTTACTGCCTGGCAGTATGTAAACTCATCACAAAAAACAGTACAAACCGAACAAAAGGCACCGGAGCGAAAGGTACTTTTCTGGTATGACCCGATGAAACCGGATACCAAATTTGATAAACCCGGAAAATCTCCCTTTATGGATATGGACCTGGTGCCGAAATATGCTGATGAAAGTGGCGATAAAAGCAGTGGCGGGATCCGTATCGATCCAACCCAGGTTCAGAATCTGGGATTAAAAACGCAAAAAGTTACGCGAGGAATGCTGAATTATTCCCAGACAATCCCGGCTAATGTCAGTTACAACGAGTATCAGTTTGTCATTGTGCAGGCGCGTTCTGACGGTTTCGTCGAAAAAGTGTATCCCCTGACGATTGGCGATCATGTGAAGAAAGGCACTCCGCTTATCGATATCACCATTCCTGAATGGGTTGAGGCACAAAGTGAGTTCCTGCTGTTATCCGGTACAGGCGGTACGTCAACCCAGATAAAAGGGGTTCTGGAGCGACTTCGTCTGGCTGGTATGCCGGAAGAGGATATTCAAAGGCTGCGTTCAACCCGCACAATCCAGACCCGTTTTACCATTAAAGCACCTATTGATGGTGTCATTACTGCGTTTGACCTGCGCACCGGAATGAATATTTCGAAAGATAAAGTAGTGGCTCAGATTCAGGGGATGGACCCGGTCTGGATCAGCGCTGCAGTGCCAGAATCTATCGCCTATCTGCTGAAAGATACGTCGCAGTTTGAAATTTCGGTACCGGCTTATCCGGATAAAACATTCCATGTCGAAAAATGGAACATTCTTCCCAGCGTGGATCAGACAACCCGTACGCTTCAGGTCCGTCTCCAGGTTTCTAATAAGGATGAGTTTCTCAAGCCGGGCATGAATGCCTATCTGAAACTGAATACCAAGAGCCAGGAGATGCTGCTGATACCAAGCCAGGCCGTTATCGATACCGGCAAAGAACAGCGCGTGATTACTGTTGATGATGAAGGCAAGTTTGTGCCGAAACAGATCCACGTTCTGCATGAATCACAGCAACAGTCCGGCATTGGCTCCGGCCTGAATGAAGGCGATACCGTGGTGGTCAGTGGCCTGTTCCTCATTGACTCCGAAGCCAATATTACGGGCGCGCTGGAACGTATGCGCCACCCTGAAAAAACAGAAAACAGTATGCCAGCAATGTCTGAGCAGCCTGTAAATATGCATTCAGGGCACTGAGGAGACGACGATGATTGAATGGATTATCCGGCGCTCTGTCGCCAACCGTTTCCTGGTCATGATGGGCGCACTGTTTCTCAGCATCTGGGGCACATGGACGATAATTAACACGCCGGTCGATGCGCTGCCTGACCTGTCAGATGTGCAGGTCATTATTAAAACCAGCTATCCCGGACAGGCCCCGCAGATTGTAGAAAACCAGGTCACCTATCCGCTTACCACCACCATGCTGTCCGTACCTGGCGCAAAAACCGTGCGTGGCTTTTCACAGTTCGGTGATTCGTATGTGTATGTCATTTTTGAAGACGGCACCGATCTGTACTGGGCCCGTTCGCGCGTGCTGGAATACCTGAATCAGGTTCAGGGCAAACTGCCTGCGGGTGTGAGCTCTGAAATCGGCCCGGACGCCACGGGAGTGGGCTGGATATTTGAATATGCCCTTGTCGATCGCAACGGAAAACACGACCTTTCAGAACTGCGCTCTCTGCAGGACTGGTTCCTGAAATTTGAGCTGAAAACCATCCCGAACGTGGCTGAGGTCGCTTCGGTTGGCGGCGTGGTGAAACAGTACCAGATTCAGGTCAATCCGGTAAAACTGTCCCAGTACGGTATCAGCCTGCCCGAAGTGAAACAGGCACTTGAATCGTCTAACCAGGAGGCCGGTGGCTCATCCGTTGAAATGGCCGAAGCGGAGTATATGGTCCGTGCCAGCGGTTATCTTCAGAGCATTGATGATTTTAATAACATCGTCCTGAAAACAGGTGAGAACGGCGTGCCGGTTTATCTGCGGGATGTTGCCCGCGTGCAGACCGGGCCCGAAATGAGGCGTGGTATTGCCGAGCTGAACGGCCA
This sequence comes from Lelliottia sp. RWM.1, assembly GCF_016859735.1. Classification (NCBI taxonomy): domain Bacteria; kingdom Pseudomonadati; phylum Pseudomonadota; class Gammaproteobacteria; order Enterobacterales; family Enterobacteriaceae; genus Lelliottia; species Lelliottia sp. RWM.1. The sequence goes on from NZ_WLVC01000054.1 coordinate 13,178, forward strand.
GGGAGAAGTCGCTGGCGGCGTGGTGATCCTGCGGTCGGGTAAAAATGCGCGCGACGTTATCACGGCAGTGAGGGATAAACTGGAGACGCTGAAGGCCAGCCTGCCGGAAGGCGTTGAAATCGTGACCACCTACGATCGCAGCCAGTTAATCGACCGGGCGATTGATAACCTCAGTTCCAAACTTCTGGAAGAGTTTATCGTGGTGGCCATCGTCTGTGCTCTGTTCCTGTGGCACGTACGTTCTGCCTTGGTGGCGATTATCTCTCTGCCGCTTGGCCTGTGTATCGCCTTTATCGTCATGCACTTCCAGGGACTGAACGCCAATATCATGTCGCTGGGAGGGATAGCGATTGCCGTCGGTGCGATGGTGGATGCCGCCATTGTGATGATTGAAAATGCGCACAAACGGCTTGAGGAGTGGGATCATCAGCATCCGGGTGAGCAGATTGACAACGCCACCCGCTGGAAGGTGATTACCGACGCCTCCGTGGAAGTGGGACCCGCGTTGTTCATTAGCCTGCTGATCATCACCCTGTCCTTTATTCCTATCTTTACCCTGGAAGGGCAGGAAGGTCGTCTGTTTGGCCCGCTGGCATTCACGAAAACGTACTCCATGGCGGGAGCGGCCGCACTGGCCATCATCGTCATTCCTATTCTGATGGGATTCTGGATCCGGGGGAAAATTCCTGCCGAGACAAGTAACCCCCTGAACCGGGTGCTGATCAAAGCGTATCATCCTTTGCTGCTGCGGGTCCTCCACTGGCCAAAAACAACCCTGCTGGTTGCGGCCTTGTCCATTTTCACGGTTATCTGGCCACTGAGTCAGGTGGGCGGTGAATTTCTGCCGAAGATTAACGAGGGCGATCTGCTGTATATGCCGTCGACCTTGCCTGGCGTCTCTCCGGCAGAAGCTGCAGCGCTCCTGCAGACAACAGACAAGTTAATCAAAAGCGTTCCTGAAGTGGCTTCTGTATTTGGCAAGACCGGTAAAGCAGAGACCGCAACGGATTCCGCGCCGCTCGAAATGGTGGAAACCACGATCCAGCTCAAACCTGAGGATCAGTGGCGTCCCGGCATGACAATTGACAAGATTATTGATGAACTCGACAGGACAGTCCGTTTACCGGGTCTGGCAAACCTCTGGGTGCCGCCTATCCGTAACCGTATTGATATGCTCTCAACCGGGATCAAAAGCCCGATAGGTATCAAAGTGTCCGGGACTGTTCTGTCCGATATCGACGCGACGGCGCAGAGTATCGAGGCGGTAGCCAAAACCGTGCCTGGCGTGGTGTCTGTCCTGGCTGAGCGACTTGAGGGCGGGCGCTACATCGATATCGATATCAACCGGGAGAAAGCCTCCCGCTACGGGATGACGGTAGGTGATGTCCAGCTGTTCGTCTCTTCAGCAATCGGAGGTGCTATGGTGGGTGAGACGGTTGAAGGGGTGGCCCGGTACCCTATTAACATTCGCTACCCGCAGGATTACCGGAACAGTCCGCAGGCGCTGAAACAGATGCCGATCCTGACCCCGATGAAGCAGCAGATCACGCTGGGCGATGTCGCGGATATTAACGTCGTTTCTGGACCAACCATGCTGAAAACCGAAAATGCCCGGCCAGCCAGCTGGATTTATGTTGATGCCCGCGGCAGGGACATGGTGTCGGTGGTTAACGACATTAAGACGGCCATCAGCGAGAAAGTGAAACTGAGACCGGGAACCAGTGTGGCATTCTCCGGACAGTTTGAACTGCTTGAGCATGCCAACAAGAAACTGAAGCTGATGGTGCCGATGACGGTGATGATCATTTTCATCCTGTTGTATCTGGCATTCCGCCGGGTTGACGAAGCCCTGCTGATCCTGATGAGCCTGCCGTTCGCCCTGGTTGGCGGAATATGGTTCCTGTACTGGCAGGGCTTCCATATGTCAGTGGCGACCGGAACCGGGTTTATCGCCCTGGCCGGGGTGGCAGCAGAGTTTGGCGTGGTCATGCTGATGTATCTGCGTCATGCCATTGAAGCGCACCCGGAATTGTCCCGTAAAGAGACGTTCACACCGGAAGGTCTTGATGAAGCCCTCTATCATGGTGCCGTACTGCGTGTCCGGCCGAAAGCCATGACCGTGGCGGTGATCATTGCGGGTCTGCTGCCAATACTCTGGGGAACCGGCGCAGGTTCAGAAGTCATGAGCCGTATTGCGGCACCCATGATTGGTGGGATGATCACGGCTCCGCTGCTGTCCCTGTTCATTATTCCTGCCGCCTACAAATTAATCTGGCTGCGCAGACATAAAAAAAGCGTGTCCTGAACCTGAAAGGGCACCCCCTGTGGGTGTCCTTCTTTACTGATTCACCCTGACGTCAGGGTTTATATCGATAATATACAGAGGTGAGTATGAAAAAAGTGGTTCTAATGGCGCTGGCTCTCGGCCTTTCACTACCCGCGATGGCGAGTGAAAAAGTGATTGATATGTACAAATCTGAAAACTGTGGCTGTTGTTCCCTGTGGGGCAAAGCGATGGAAAAAGACGGGTTCGAAGTACGAACTCACGTCATGAATGATCAGGCGCTGTCAGCCCTGAAAGAAAAGCATGCTGTTCCTGCAGGACTACGAAGTTGTCATACCGCGGTTGCCGGTAATTTGATCATTGAAGGCCATGTGCCTGCGACAACGATACATAAGGCAATGCAGTCTGGTTCGGGTATATACGGTCTCGCCACCCCCGGTATGCCAGCAGGAAGTCCTGGAATGGAGATGGGAGCCCGAAAAGAGGCTTACGATGTTATCGCATTCTCACCGGATGGAAGTAAAAAAGTCTTCCAGCGAATCGAATAGTCAGCGGAACGGCTGATAACGGGACGCCGGTAGCAGGCACTCCTGTGCCGGCGATATTCGTGGTAATCGCATCCATGACATACCCTGAAGACAGAAGATGCTTCGGTATGCATAAGGAGAGTTACTGTGAAAAATGACAATGCAGTGCAACACAACAACCAGACTGCTTCTGAGCAGACATTATCCCCGGACGAGGGCCACGTATTGCATAAGGTGAGAGATCCCGTGTGCGGGATGGTCATCCTGCCTGACAAGGCGCACAGCAGCATTCGATACCAGGACCATCAGCTTTATTTCTGCTCCGCCAGCTGTGAGAGCAAATTTAAAGCCCATCCCGATCATTATTTTACCGAAGATGCCAGTGAACATTCCCATCACCATCACCACGATCATCACGAAGTCAGCCCTGATCAGATAAAACAGCCTCACAACCAGGCGGAAAAAGAGAATTCTGAAGGTGTGTGGACATGTCCGATGCACCCGGAGATACGCCGCAGTGGTCCCGGAAGCTGTCCTGTCTGTGGAATGGCACTGGAGCCGCTCGTAGCTACGGCATCCACGGGGCCGAGTGATGAACTTCACGACATGACAAGACGCTTCTGGCTGGGGTTGTTGCTGGCGTTTCCGGTTCTGGTACTCGAAATGGGATCTCATCTGTTTCCCGACTTGAGGAATACAGTACCGCCACAGTACAACACATGGCTGCAGTTGCTTCTGGCCTCCCCTGTCGTGTTGTGGTGTGGCTGGCCATTCTTCGCCCGGGCCGGAATGTCGTTACGTAACCGCTCCCTGAATATGTTTACCCTTGTTGCAATGGGGACCGGCGTAGCCTGGGTTTACAGCGTCATTGCAACCGTCTTCCCCTCCTGGTTTCCTGCATCGTTCAGAAACATGGATGGCCTGGTGGCCGTTTATTTTGAAGCCGCAGCAGTTATTACGGTGCTTGTTCTGCTGGGACAGGTTCTTGAGCTGCGGGCACGGGAACAAACCTCAGGCGCCATTACTGCGCTTCTGAACCTTGCCCCCAAAACCGCCAGACGGCTGGATCATGACGGTCATGAAACGGATATTAATGCGGAAGATGTCCTGCCTGGCGATAAGCTCCGCATCAGACCTGGAGAGAGTATTCCGGTCGACGGTATCGTGATCGAAGGCAAAACAACCGTGGATGAATCGATGGTGACCGGGGAGTCTATGCCGGTTACCAAAACGAAGGGTGACCCTGTCATTGGGGGGACGATTAATCAGACAGGTAGTCTTATCATCCGTGCAGAGAAAGTCGGTGATGAAACGATGCTCTCACGAATTGTTCAGATGGTCGCTGATGCACAGCGTTCGCGTGCCCCCATCCAGAGAATGGCAGACAGCGTTTCAGGCTGGTTTGTTCCTCTGGTGATACTTATCGCGGTTGTTGCTTTCTTGATCTGGTCTGTCTGGGGGCCCGAGCCCAGGATGGCGCACGGTCTCATTGCGGCTGTGTCGGTCCTGATTATTGCCTGTCCCTGCGCGCTGGGACTGGCCACGCCGATGTCGATAATGGTGGGGGTGGGCAAAGGCGCCCAGGCCGGGGTGTTAATCAAGAATGCCGAAGCCCTTGAGCGTCTTGAAAAAGTGGACACGCTGGTTGTCGACAAAACAGGCACGCTCACGGAAGGTTCGCCTACGGTGACAGGGATTATCAGTCTCAGTCCGGGTGGGGAAATATCTCTTTTACGTGTAACAGCTGCAGTGGAAAAAGGTTCGCAGCATCCGTTGGGTATGGCTGTTGTCAGAGCCGCGCATGAAAAGGGGATCGTGATACCTGCCGTCAGTAATTTCAATGCCCCGTCGGGGAAAGGTGTCTCAGGCGATGTCGAAGGTCAACGGGTTGTTATTGGTAATGAACTGGCTATGCAGGAAAACAGTATCGTTATTGATAATCAAAAGGCCGTTGCGGATACGTTGCGGATGGAAGGCGCTACCGTTATCTATGTGGCCACAGACGGGAACCTTGCAGGCCTGATAGCTATCTCGGATCCCGTGAAAGCAACCACGCCGGATGCGCTTAAAGCTTTGCGTCAGGCGGGGATCCGCATTGTTATGCTCACCGGGGATAACCAGCTTACTGCTGAAGCAGTCGCACGGAAACTGGGAATAGATGAGGTTGAAGCCGGGATTCTGCCGGATGGCAAAAAAGCAGTGATAACCCGACTGAAAGAGTCTGGCCATGTGGTTGCGATGGCCGGAGACGGTGTGAATGATGCCCCGGCGCTGGCAGCGGCTGACGTGGGTATAGCCATGGGAACGGGTACAGATGTGGCAATAGAAAGTGCTGGCGTTACCCTTCTCAAAGGCGATTTGATGATACTCAACAGGGCCCGTCATCTGTCAGAGATCACCATGAAAAATATCCGGCAGAATCTGTTTTTTGCGTTTATCTACAATGCTCTTGGGGTGCCTGTAGCTGCAGGTCTGCTTTATCCTGTGTATGGAATACTGCTGTCGCCAGTTATTGCGGCGGCGGCCATGGCCCTTTCCTCCGTTAGCGTCATTGCAAATGCGTTGCGTCTGAAAAGTGTCAGGCTCGGGAAATAACACTGAGTGAAGGGGCTGTTACGAACAGAAGGAGTCCGGTATGAAAAGTACAACCTATGCGCTTATTGCTGTCGCCGCGATTGCGGCATTTGCTCTCCTGCGCGAACACTGGTCACATGTGGCAGGCTACTGGCCATATCTGTTACTGCTGCTTTGTCCGCTCATGCATCTTTTCCACGGTCACGGGGGGCATGGAGATCATCAACATCACGGAAGTGAAAACGATAAAAAAAATTAATCCGGCAGACGGGACCGCGTCGCGGTCCCGTTATCAGTCCAAGTATCGTTCGTAGTCTCTGGCATGCGCAAAGGCATGCTGTTCGAGTTTGTTATCAGCGGGTGCCGCCGTCCGGAACGCCAGTGAGTTAACAGGATTGTTATTGATGACCAGCTCGTAATGCAGATGAGGACCGGATGAACGTCCGCTGTTACCGGATAACGCAATAGCGTCTCCCCGGGTAACCCTGGCCCCTTTAGTAACGAGTATTTTATTGAGGTGGAGATAGCGAGTTTTAACACCGGCTTTTCCCGTTACTTCAACAAAATATCCCATGGTACTGTTGTATTCGGCCCGGGTGATTTTTCCGTCGATGACGCTGACTATTTTCGTGTTCATGGGCATGGAATAATCAATGCCATTATGGGGACTCACTTTTCCCGATACCGGGTTAAGTCTTGCAGGATTGAAAGGCGAACTGAGTCTTGCTGTGGCCGGTAACGGATAATCGAGACTGCCTTTCCCGGAAGTATCGGAAAGGTTATAGAACTTTTTATCTGATATACGATACGCCGTGTAATTAAATGAACCGGACGTAAATTTATAGGCCACGACACGTGATTTTCCCGCTTTCTTTTGCAGTACGAGTTTTAATGATTCATTTTTTTTCAAATGCCGCAGATTAAACCGGGAAGGCAAGGAGCGCTGAAGAGTAGCGATCTCGTTCGATTCCAGCCCCGAGCGGGTGGCTGAAAGGTAGGCATTTTCTTTTACGACATCGGTAGAATACATTTACTGGAATTCGCCGTTAGCATGAACACTGCGGCGTATGCTAGGGGTTTTCAGGAGGCGTGTCATCTGTCAGTTAATCGGGAGCACCGTTGATGGTCGTCATTTTTGTAACATATCTTGTTTCCCGTTTGCTCCGGAAGCTCTGGGAACTGTATGACCAGCCCGACGGTGATGATTAACGGGACTGAAACAGGTTACGGCAGAGCAATATGGGGCTCATGTCCTGCTACGTAACCCGTCAGTAAAGCCCTGCTGCGCACCTGACGCTAAGCACTAACCCGCCTGCAGTTACCTGGTCGAATACAGCCCGCGAAGCTTTCTTGCCTGCGTCTGATGTGCTTCCGCACCGGCATTATTGACCTGCTCATGCACGAGAGCGGCTTTTTCTCCGGCATTCAGTTCGTTAAAAGAAGAAGACGAGGTCTTTGAATTTGCATCACTGCCGGACAGCATTTTTTTATGTTCCTCAATCATTTTCTGATGCGCATAGGACGCGCTGTTGTTCATAAATGAATGAGCAACAATGGCCCTTTCATGTTCATTCATTTCAGAGAATGAGGGCGTGTTGTTTTTATTAACCCTGTCCGGTAAGTTTTCATGCGTCGAGGAATTCACATGACTGACGGCTGAGGCATTATTAACAAATCGATGTGCTTCATGGGCAATATCACTGGACTGAGCAAAAGCTGCCCCACAAAATAAAGCTGTAAACGCAGTGGTCGTGATTAATATATTCATGTGTAATTACCTTCTGAGGTACATAAAAGATGTCCTTATGATCATATATAAAAATAATCAACCTGTGGGGAAGATGACGTAAATGTAATACAGCTATGTACATTACACGATTGTAATGAATTTGTTTCTTAAGGTGTGCTAGATTCATTTCATTGTAAGTGGATGAACCAGTAATTTAATTTAAATCGGTTCTCGAATTCTGTCAGTAACCATACTTTAAATAAGGGAATGCGCATGCTGTTGAAAACGTCTCGACGAACTTTCCTGAAGGGGTTAACCCTCTCTGGCGTAGCCGGAAGTCTTGGCGTATGGAGTTTCAATGCGCGTTCCAGTCTGAGCCTGCCAGTTGCCGCATCCCTGCAGGGTACTCAGTTTGACCTGACCATTGGTGAAACGGCCGTCAATATCACGGGCAGTGAGCGTCAGGCCAAAACAATCAATGGAGGCCTGCCGGGGCCCGTTCTTCGCTGGAAAGAAGGTGACACCATTACCCTGAAGGTCAAAAACCGTCTTAATGAACAGACGTCCATTCACTGGCACGGCATTATTCTTCCGGCCAATATGGATGGTGTTCCGGGGCTGAGTTTTATGGGCATAGAGCCTGATGATACCTACGTTTACACCTTTAAGGTTAAGCAGAACGGGACTTACTGGTACCACAGCCATTCCGGTCTGCAGGAACAGGAGGGGGTATACGGTGCCATTATCATCGATGCCAGGGAGCCAGAACCGTTTGCTTACGATCGTGAGCATGTGGTCATGTTGTCTGACTGGACCGATGAAAATCCTCACAGCCTGCTGAAAAAATTAAAAAAACAGTCGGATTACTACAATTTCAATAAACCAACCGTTGGCTCTTTTTTCCGCGACGTGAATACCAGGGGGCTGTCAGCCACCATTGCCGATCGGAAAATGTGGGCTGAAATGAAAATGAATCCGACTGACCTCGCGGATGTCAGTGGCTACACCTACACCTATCTCATGAACGGGCAGGCCCCGCTGAAAAACTGGACCGGACTGTTCCGTCCCGGTGAAAAGATACGCTTACGGTTTATCAACGGCTCGGCAATGACCTATTTCGATATCCGTATCCCCGGGCTGAAAATGACGGTCGTGGCTGCAGATGGCCAGTATGTAAACCCGGTTACCGTTGACGAATTCAGGATTGCCGTTGCCGAAACCTATGATGTCATTGTGGAGCCTCAGGGTGAGGCCTATACCATCTTCGCACAATCCATGGACAGGACCGGTTACGCTCGAGGGACACTGGCCACGAGAGAGGGGTTAAGTGCTGCCGTTCCCCCCCTCGATCCCCGTCCTCTGTTGACCATGGAAGATATGGGTATGGGGGGAATGGGACATGATATGGCAGGAATGGACCACAGCCAGATGGGAGGCATGGATAACAGCGGAGAGATGATGTCTATGGACGGTGCTGACCTTCCGGATAGCGGGACATCCTCCGCGCCCATGGATCACAGCAGCATGGCCGGTATGGATCATTCCCGGATGGCCGGAATGCCGGGTATGCAAAGTCATCCTGCGTCAGAAACGGATAACCCACTGGTTGATATGCAGGCGATGAGCGTCTCTCCGAAATTAAATGATCCGGGTATTGGTCTTCGAAATAACGGAAGAAAGGTTCTCACGTACGCGGATTTGAAAAGCCGCTTTGAGGATCCTGACGGACGTGAACCTGGCCGTACCATAGAACTGCATTTAACCGGCCACATGGAAAAGTTTGCCTGGTCATTTAACGGAATCAAGTTTTCAGATGCCGCACCGGTGCTGCTGAAATACGGTGAGCGGCTCAGGATCACGCTGATCAACGATACCATGATGACTCACCCCATTCACCTACATGGTATGTGGAGCGATCTGGAAGATGAAAACGGTAATTTCATGGTTCGTAAACACACAATAGATGTTCCCCCTGGTACAAAACGCAGTTACAGAGTGACAGCAGATGCGCTTGGCCGCTGGGCGTATCACTGCCATTTGCTCTATCACATGGAAATGGGAATGTTTCGTGAAGTCCGGGTGGAGGAATGATGCGAATGAAGAGAAATTTGAAGGCCATACCTGTTCTGGTCGCCGGTTTGTTTACCTCACAGCTTTCTATTGCGGCGGGCTCCGTCTCTGCAGATCCCCACGCCGGGCACGACATGTCTGCCATGCAGATGCCAGCAGATGAGAATTTCACTGAGATGACGTCAATGGAGCCCATTGTAACTGAGAGCAGAACGCCAATTCCGCCTGTTACCGATGCCGACCGGAAGGCTGCATTCGGCAATTTACAGGGGCATGCGATTCACGACAGTGCGATTAATTATCTGGTTCTGCTGGATCAACTGGAATGGCAACGGTCGGATAACACCAACAATTTCAGCTGGAGTGTTAACAGCTGGATTGGAGGCGACACAGATCGGATTTGGCTAAAGAGTGAAGGTGAACGAAGCAATGGGGAAACGGAGGCGGCTGAAGCGCAGTTACTCTGGGGACATGCGGTTGGCCCATGGTGGGATTTGGTTGCGGGTGTCAGGCAGGATTTCAGACCTGCTTCTGCCCGGACCTGGGCTGCTGTCGGTTTTCAGGGGCTGGCACTCTATAATTTTGAGTCTGAAATTACGGGTTTTGTCAGTAATGGCGGAAAAGCAGCCCTTCGTCTGGGAGGAGAATACGACGTTTTACTGACTAACCGGCTCATACTCCAGCCATCCTATGAGGTGAATTTCTACAGTCAGGATGATGAATCGCGGGGTCGCGGCAGGGGACTGACTGACACAGAGCTGGGGCTCCGGCTGCGCTATGAAATACGCCGTGAGTTTGCACCCTATATAGGCGTTTCCTGGAATCAACTTTACGGGAAAACATCCGATATGGCGAAAAGAGAAGGTGAGAAAGACCATCAGGTAGTATTCCTGGCGGGAGCCAGAATCTGGTTTTAACGCACTGATATAAAACACTCAACTAAACAGGTAAATAAAATGTCGATTTTAAATAAAGCCATTCTTACAGGTGGCCTCGTTATGGGCGTTGCTTTCTCTGCTATGGCCCATCCGGAATTAAAAAGCTCTGTGCCACAGGCTGATTCAGCCGTAGCGGCCCCGGAAAAGATTCAGCTTAATTTCTCGGAAAATCTGACCGTGAAATTCTCAGGTGCAAAATTAACGATGACGGGTATGAAAGGCATGTCATCACATTCTCCGATGCCGGTCGCGGCAAAAGTGGCGCCAGGCGCTGACCCTAAATCGATGGTCATTATTCCGCGAGAGCCTTTACCCGCTGGCACTTATCGTGTTGACTGGCGCGCGGTTTCTTCAGATACGCACCCTATTACCGGTAATTACACCTTTACAGTGAAGTAATATTATGAACGACCTGATTATGATTGTTATTCGTTTTCTTCTTTATCTGGATTTGATGGTAATATTTGGATTGCCATTTTTTCAGATATATGGAATAAGCGGTGTCAGACATGAAACCTATAACCTGACTAATTTCAGGTCGTTTATAACCTTTGCTGTTGTTACAGGCATCATTCTTACTGGCATTAATATGCTCCTGGTATCTAATGCCATGAGTGGAGTAACTGACCTCAGAGAATTATCCATCCATGTTATCGAGATGGTGATAGAAGAAACTGATGTGGGTATTAGCTGGATTGTCAGGCTCTGTGCCCTGTTTACCACACTCGGTGCTTTGTTCCTTTACACTAATAAGAGAGTATTGTCCTGCCTGCTGATGACGATGAGTGGGGGCGTGGCGCTGGCTACACTTGCCTGGGGAGGACACGCCGTTATGCATGACGGTCTGCATTACTATCTCCATTTACTGAGCGATCTGACCCATCTCGGCGCTGCAGGTGCCTGGACAGGTGCTCTGGTTGCATTTGCTATCCTGCTGATGCGCAGAAACGAGCATAATGCACAGAGCGTCATTGTGATATCTGACTCCCTGGCAAAATTTGCCACGGCAGGAACGGTGATTGTTGTAGCCCTGATCCTGAGTGCGCTGGTCAACTATCTGTATATTGCTGAGGGTAACTTAACTCCCTTATTCAACAGTTCCTGGGGGAGGATATTGCTTGCCAAGACGGCTCTGTTTGTTCTGATGCTTCTTCTGGCTGCAGCAAACCGGTTTCACCTGGGTCCCCGGCTTGAAGTTATGGTCAGGGAAGGGAATTATGATCGCAGCGTTGCCCTGATGCGAAACAGCATCCTGACAGAATTCGTTGTTGCGATTATCATTCTGGGCGCCGTAGCGTGGCTTGGAATGCTTGCTCCGTCTCAGATCAGCTAGGGGACAGCCAAAGCTCATGCGTGAGATTTTTACTTTCATATCAGCGAGTTGACCATGCAGCGTATTTTAATCGTTGAAGACGAACAAAAAACAGGTCATTACCTGCAGCAGGGACTGGTTGAGGAAGGCTATCAGGCCGATCTCTTTAATAATGGCCGCGATGGTCTCGGGGCCGCGTCGAAGGGACAGTATGATTTGATAATACTGGACGTGATGCTGCCTTTCCTCGACGGGTGGCAAATCATCAGCGCACTGAGGGAGTCCGGGCACGAAGAACCGGTCCTGTTTTTAACCGCAAAGGACAACGTGCGGGACAAAGTGAAAGGACTGGAGCTTGGCGCAGATGACTACCTGATTAAGCCCTTTGATTTTACGGAGCTGGTTGCACGTGTAAGAACCCTACTGCGCCGGGCACGCTCGCAGGCCGCAACAGTCTGCACCATCGCCGATATGACCGTTGATATGGTGCGCCGGACCGTGATCCGTTCGGGGAAGAAGATCCATCTCACCGGTAAAGAATACGTTCTGCTTGAGTTGCTGCTGCAACGCACCGGAGAAGTGTTACCCAGGAGTCTTATCTCGTCCCTGGTCTGGAACATGAATTTTGACAGTGATACGAATGTGATTGATGTCGCCGTGAGACGTCTGAGAAGTAAAATTGATGATGACTTTGAGCCAAAACTGATCCATACCGTTCGCGGTGCCGGATATGTCCTGGAGATCAGAGAAGAGTGAGGTTCAAAATTTCCCTGACCACACGCCTGAGCCTGATTTTTTCTGCGGTGATGCTTACGGTATGGTGGTTATCAAGTTTTATCCTGATTAGCACCCTGAATGGCTATTTCGATAATCAGGACCGCGATTTTCTGACAGGTAAACTTCAGCTCACCGAAGAGTTTCTTAAAACAGAGACGTTCAGGAACAAAACGGATATTAAGTCATTATCAGAAAAAATAAACGATGCGATGGTGGGGCACAATGGCTTATTCATTTCTATAAAAAACATGGAAAATGAAAAAATTGTTGAACTCTATGCCAACAATTCTGTTGTTCCAGCGGTCCTGCTTAACAAGTCGGGTGATATTCTCGACTATATGATCCAGACGGAAGAAAATAACACCGTGTACCGCAGTATCTCGCGGCGGGTTGCCGTGACGCCGGAACAGGGTAAAAGCAAACATTTCATCATTACGGTTGCCACGGATACTGGGTATCACACCCTGTTTATGGACAAACTCAGTACCTGGCTGTTCTGGTTCAATATCGGTCTGGTCTTTATTTCTGTTTTTCTGGGCTGGCTGACCACACGTATTGGTCTGAAACCGTTACGGGAAATGACCAGTCTGGCTTCCTCCATGACCGTACACAGCCTGGATCAGCGTCTTAATCCCGATCTGGCTCCGCCGGAAATCTCTGAGACCATGCAGGAGTTCAATAATATGTTCGATCGCCTGGAGGGGTCATTCCGGAAACTGTCAGATTTCTCGTCTGACATCGCGCATGAGCTGCGCACGCCAGTCAGTAATCTGATGATGCAGACGCAGTTTGCACTGGCTAAGGAAAGGGATGTTTCGCATTACCGCGAAATTTTATTCGCTAACCTGGAAGAACTGAAAAGGTTGTCACGAATGACCAGTGACATGCTTTTTCTGGCACGTTCAGAGCATGGTCTGCTGCAGCTGGATAAACATGATGTGGATCTGGCAGCCGAACTGAATGAATTACGTGAGTTATTCGAGCCCCTGGCAGACGAAACAGGAAAGACAATCACGGTTGAAGGAGAGGGCGTTGTTGCCGGAGACAGCGATATGCTGCGACGTGCTTTCAGTAACCTGCTTTCCAATGCAATCAAGTATTCTCCCGATAACACCTGTACAGCGATACACCTTGAGCGTGACAGTGACTGTGTGAACGTGATGATTACGAATACGATGTCCGGCCAGGTTCCCGCTAATCTGGAACGTTTGTTTGACCGGTTCTATCGCGCAGACTCATCAAGGTTCTACAACACGGAAGGCGCGGGGCTGGGATTATCAATTACAAGGTCGATCATTCATGCTCACGGCGGCGAGCTGTCAGCAGAACAGCAGGGGCGGGAAATTGTGTTCAAAGTGCGCCTGTTAATGGATTAATCCCGTTGTTCAGGAGAAACCTGGAAGGTGACAAAATTGTCATCATTCAGTCACGCGATAAACAGAGGCGGTTTTTTATAATTATTCATAAATCAGGAGCAGCGTGATAACACAATCACCTGGTTCCTGGAGTGATGATTAACCCGCCCTGAGATCAACTGCTTTCTCTGTTATAAGCCATTGATTGTTTGGGTATGTAAACACCGGAGACCCAACCATGAAAAAGATTCTCGTATCATTTGTTGCCATTATGGCTGTCGCTTCATCCGCCATGGCTGCAGAGACAATGAACATGCATGACCAGGTAAATAATGCCCAGGCGCCTGCCCATCAGATGCAGTCATCCGCTGAAAAAAGTGCAGTTCAGGGGGAGAGCATGAAAATGATGGATATGAGCGGTCACGATCAGGCCGCTATGTCCCATGAAATGATGCAAAACGGCAATTCTGCCGCCCATCAGGACATGGCTGAAATGCATAAAAAAATGATGAAAGCCAAACCTGAGAACACCCAAGAAACTGCTAAGCCATTTTCCGAAATGAGCGAGCATGAGAAAGCCGCTGTTGTGCATGAGAAGGCGAATAATGGCCAGTCTTCCGTTATTCATCAGCAAGAGGCGGAAAAGCATCGCAGCCAGATCACCCAGAATTAACCCGCAGCTCCACTTGTCAGACCCTCATTTGACGCCGAAGTCACTGGCTTACGCTCCCGTCCGGGAGCGTTTTTTTATAAGCGAAATGAATAATAATGAAAGAGTCCATACACAATGTTTTTTTTGGTCATGTCGACCTCACAATTAACTTATATTGTTTGAGAATCCTGTTCCCCGGTCATCTCCAGGGTGCATGTCGCGCCGTATCCTGAGACTGGCTGAGTGAATCGCCACAGATAATCTAGACACTTCCGAGCCGCTGATAATATTGTTTTTCGTATTCAGTTGGTGGCATATG
>NZ_WLVC01000055.1:0-26246 GCF_016859735.1 Lelliottia sp. RWM.1
CGAACAGTATCAGGAGTCCGCTGCACGAATGATGACCTCAAGCCGGTTCTGGTCGCGCTGGCGACCGATCAGCCCCTCGATGCGCGCTACCGCGATCACGACCTTTCCGGCGATTGGGCGGGCTACCGTGAATGCCACATCAAGCCCGACCTGCTGCTGATCTACCGCAAGTCCGATCCCGACATCCTGCGCCTGGCGCGGCTTGGCTCGCACAGCGAGCTTTTCGGCTGACGCCAGCCGCCTTGTCCGCCAAACGATCATTAGGCGGCCAAACCGGACGCCTGTCCGAAAACATCTTGCGCAACGGGATGACGGACAATAAGATAGGCGGACGGTATAACGGACAAATTGGCGGAAATGGCACTCATCGGCTATGCGCGGGTATCGACGGCGGAACAGGACACCGCCTTGCAGACGGATGCGCTGCGCAATGCAGGCTGCGAACGGGTTTTCGAGGACACGGCATCCGGGGCCAAGGCAGACCGGCCCGGCTTGGCCGATGCGCTGGCTTATCTGCGCGATGGCGATGTGCTGGTCGTCTGGCGGCTGGATCGGCTTGGCCGCTCCCTGCCGCACCTGATTGAGACGGTCGGCAAGCTGGAAGCACGGGGCGTCGGCTTCCGCTCGTTGACTGAAAACATCGACACCACCACGCCGGGCGGACGGCTCATCTTCCATGTGTTCGGTGCGCTGGGCCAGTTCGAGCGCGACCTGATCCGCGAGCGCACCAAGGCCGGGTTGACCGCTGCCGCCGCACGCGGGCGCAAAGGCGGACGCAAGCCGGTTGTCACTGCCGACAAGTTGCAACGAGCGCGGGAGCTTGTCGCCAACGGCTTGAATGTCCGCGAGGCCGCCGCACGCCTCAAGGTAGGAAAAACCGCTCTCTACGCTGCCTTGCAGGCGGCCAGTTCTGGCAGTGCAGCCGACTCCTGATATTTCGTGCAGTCGCCTTCTGAAAACGACAATAAAGCCCGTGTGGAATCGGTCTTTATGTGTAAAAATATCCGTCTGTTTATCTACGCTTGGTAAAGGTATGGGAAAGCGTCTTGGTTATGCCCGCGTTTCAACGGATGACCAGCGGCTCGACCTACAACGGGATGCTTTGACCCGTGCCGGATGTGCCGACATTTACGAAGAGAAGGTCAGCGGGAAGTCTGCTGATCGGCCTGCTCTGGATTACTGTCTTCGCGCCCTGAGTGCGGGAGACACGTTGGTGGTCTGGCGTCTGGATCGGTTAGGCCGTTCGCTCCCCGATCTGGTTCGCATCGTGGGGGAGTTGGAGCAGCGCGGTGTTGGCTTCGAGAGCGTCACGGAACGGATCGAAACTGGCAGTGCAACTGGGAAGCTGACTTTCCACTTGTTCTCGGCCTTGGCCGAGTTCGAGCGGAATCTAATTCGGGAGCGGACTCAAGCAGGCTTGGCTGCTGCTCGTGCTCGTGGTCGCAAGGGCGGGCGAAAGCCCGCGCTGGACGCCAAGCAAGTCCGTGAGATCAAGGCGCTTTTGCGTGATCCTGATATTCAGGTCGCCGACGTGGCGAAACGCTATGGCGTTTCACGCGCCACCATTTACAAGCACGTTGGTGCGGTGCGCCCAGAGCGCGGCGCATCGCCGATGATTTAGTGAGGTCGTCATTCATGGCATTTGCGCCAAGTGTTGCTCATAAGCCTGTTGCCGCTGCTGTATGCCCTGTCATGGCCGCGACCGAGGCGTTGGCAACGGAAGGGGGGCTCGAGGCTCGAGGGGCTATTTTCACGCGCTCTGAGGTGGTCGATTTCATCCTCGACCTGGCTGGCTATACCGAGGATCAACCGCTGCACGAAAAACGGCTTTTGGAACCGTCGTTCGGTGGCGGGGACTTCTTGCTGCCGATCATTCTGCGGCTGCTGAGTGCATGGCGAGCAGCAAGGCCCAATGGTACTGAGGTCGATGATTTGGGCGACGCCATCCGGGCGGTGGAATTGCACCACGACACCTTCCGCAGCACCTACGCTGCCGTTGTCGCGCTGCTCAAGCGTGAGGGGCTGTCGGCGAATGCTGCGACGGCCTTGGCTGACCGCTGGCTGTTGCAGGGTGACTTCCTGCTGGCTCCGCTGGAGGGCCAGTTCGATTTCGTGGTGGGCAATCCTCCCTACGTTCGACCTGAGCTGATTCCGGCCCCGTTGCTGGCCGAGTACCGCAGCCGCTATCAGACGATGTATGACCGGGCGGACATCTACATTCCCTTCATCGAGCGGTCGCTGACGGCATTGTCTGCTGGCGGCAATCTGGGCTTTATCTGCGCGGATCGCTGGATGAAGAACCGCTACGGTGGGCCACTGCGTAGCCTTGTTGCCGAACGGTTCCACCTGAAAGTCTATGTCGATATGGTGGATACACCGGCCTTCCATTCCGATGTAATCGCCTATCCGGCCATCACCATCATCAGCCGTGAGGGGGGCGGGGCGACGCGCATCGCACACCGCCCGTCCATAGACCGGGCCACGCTGACCACGCTGGCTGGCCTGCTGTCGGCACCGACACTTCCGAAGGATGCTGGCCCGGTGCGGGAACTCGCCCGTGTGACCAATGGTGCGGAGCCGTGGCTGCTGGAGTCTTCTGACCAGATGGCGCTTATTCGCCGTCTGGAGGGCGCGTTCCCACTGCTCGAGGAGGCTGGGTGCAAGGTTGGCATTGGTGTTGCGACCGGCGCTGACAAGGCATTCATCGGCGACTTCGAGTCGCTGGATGTCGAGCCTGATCGGAAGCTGCCGCTGGTGACAACCAAAGACATCATGACCGGCGAAGTGCAGTGGCGTGGTCAGGGGGTCATCAACCCCTTCGCCGAGTCTGGAGGGCTGGTCGATCTTGGCGAGTATCCGCGTCTGCGCCGCTACCTTGAGGCTCGCCGGGATGTGATTGCCGGTCGGCATTGCGCGAAGAAGGCTCCTGCCAACTGGTATCGCACGATTGACCGTATTACCCCGGCGCTGGCTGCGAGGCCCAAGCTGTTGATCCCTGACATCAAGGGTGAGTCGCACATTGTTTTCGAGGGCGGCGAGCTGTATCCAAGCCATAACCTTTACTACGTTACCTCGGACGATTGGGATTTGCGGGCCTTGCAAGCTGTGCTGCTGTCCGCTGTCTCGCGCCTGTTCGTGGCCACGTACTCAACGAAAATGCGAGGTGGCTTCTTGCGCTTCCAAGCGCAATACCTGCGCCGCATCCGTATCCCACGCTGGGCCGATGTGCCTGAACCGCTACGCCGCGAGCTGGCTGAGGCAGCCATCAAGCGGGACGTGCAAGCCTGCAACCGGGCTGTGTTCAGGCTCTACGGGCTGAGCCACGAAGAACGATCTGCCCTTGGGGGCAATGGAGAATAAATGGCACTTGATCTTGTCGATTACGAACAGAAGGCCCGCGACGCCGTAAAGGCGTTTTGGGGCAACCGTGAAGCTGCACGGCAAAAGCAGATTGAGTCAGGCAAGGCCGACCAAGGTGAACGCGCTGGCGTCACAGGCGGCAAGAACATGGACGGATTCTTGGCCTTGGTGCTCGATGTCATCAAGGCCAATGGTCTGGCCCACGCCGAGATTCACCAGAACCGGGCGATGCTGACCCTGCCCGGCTACTTCCGCCCGACAAAGCTGTGGGATTTGTTGGTGATCTACAAGGGCGAGCTGATCGCTGCCATCGAACTGAAAAGCCACGTCGGGCCATCGTTCAGCAACAATTTCAACAACCGTACCGAGGAAGCCATCGGAACAGCTCATGACCTCTGGACAGCCTACCGGGAAGAGGCATTCGGCAAGCAGCCACGCCCGTTCGTCGGCTGGCTGATGATGGTCGAAGATGCGCCGGAGTCCCGCCGTCCCGTTCGGGACTCGTCGCCGCACTTCCCGGTCTTCGAGGAGTTCAAGGGGGCATCGTATCTCACGCGGTATGACTTGCTGTGTCAGAGATTGGTGCAGGAGCAGCTCTACACGACCGCTGCCGTCATCGCGGCAGAACGCAGTGCGGTGGATACTGGCAACTTCACGGAGCTGTCGTCGATGACCAGCCTCAAGACATTCGTGTCGGCTTTGGCTGGGCACATCGCCGCCGAGGCGGCACGACTGGGCTGATTGCCCGTTCTCGATCATTCGGGCTTGGAGGCCGGACGATGGTGACAACCACAACTGATGCGCTTTCAGAGGTCTTGCGCGGGTATGGACGCGCTGATGAAGCGGCATTGGCATCACTGCTGGAGGTCAGCGACTGGGAGCGCATCGCTCGTCAGGAGCTGGAGCGCCGGGCTACCCGAATTGTGCAGTCGCTTGATGACGGCACCCTTGAGGCTATCGCATCTGGTTCGCTCGATGTCCGGGCCGTCTGCCGCCAAGTGGCCGACGAGATCAAGCAGACCGCTTAGACGATGGCGCTGCCTTCTTTCGACAACGGGTGGCGCGAGGGCCAGAGCGTAAAGCCGCGCATCCTCGTGCTGGAGATCAAAGACAAGGATCGCCCGGATGACAAGGCATTGGGCTGGGTGCTTGTCGAGCGGGAGGAAACCTATCGGCGCGATCCTCGGGATGGGACGATCTACGAGGCGTCCATTCGGCTTTCCTACCAGCACATCACAGCCAAGTTTTCGCACCGGGATGGTGGAAAAGGGCGGTTTGATGGCAGCTACTCGCGCAACTTCAACGCTGTGTCGCTGACTTCGACCTCGATGTCGAAAGGGGCTGTATTCCTTGATTTGCCGGGGCTGGATGGTCAGCGTATCGGCACCTATCTGATGAATGAGATCGTCCAGTGGGTGCAGCAGTGGCCCGAGGCGACCGTCAATGGTATCGAGCTGCTGGCCGGACAGGGGCATGGTGACAACAAGGCACGGCGCAACTGGTTTTATGAGCAGTTCGGTCTGGTCTTCGACTACACCGACCCCGAGCATCGCGAAGGCCGATCCAGACCCATGCTGGCCGGAGCGTTAGTCAAAGTCGAGACGTGGAAGCAGAACATCACCGAGCACCGGATGCTCGACTATCTGGCCGCAGTTCTTTACGCCGAGGAACGTGCCACATCGGAGTTGCAGGCCCGTGATCGAGCCTGTGCCCAACTCATTGCCGAGCAGAGACGGGCAGAAGCCCGGCCTGTGCGCTGGGCGTTGCGGCGGTTGTATATCCACTATGCCAGCACCGTGCTTGCCGGGCTTGTCCTGACGGCCCTTGTCGGTATGGCGTGGATCAAGATGGCGTAGGGGAGCTATGTCCGATCTGAGCGGAAGTGAGCGTCGCAAGCTGGAAAAGCTGCTTGGTATGGGTGGCGGCTATGTCCTGAACTTCTCTGACCGCACCTTCGGTGACTTCTTCGATGAGTACCGGGTCGAGATTGATGCCGAACGGTACAAGGCGCGGGGTACGTCCAAGGCCAATCGGATGCGTACCTTCTGGGATGTGGATGGCAATCATGTCGTGGGGCGGGTCATTGGCGGGCTGATCGAGTATGCGACCGATGAGCAGTGCTTTGGCGACAGCAATCCGCTGCTGATCGACGACTGCCGAAAGATTGCCCAGCGTCTTCTCAGTGACCAGCCGGTGGCCGAGCTGGATGCGCTGACCGCCATCGCAGATGAGCGGGATTTCGAGGTGGTGGCAGAGCATGTCCGCGAAGCCATCGAGAAGAACCAGCCCGAGGGCGGGCTGGATCGACTACATACCTTCGTCAACAAGTTCATCCGTGTGACGTGCGAGCCGCACGGCATCACGATCACTCGTGACAAGCCGCTGCACAGTGTCTTCGGCGAGTACGTCAAGGCGCTCCGGGAAGGTGGCCACCTTGAGTCGGCCATGACCGAGCGCATTTTGAAGTCCAGTATCTCAGTGCTGGAAGCCTTCAATGATGTGCGCAACAACAAGAGCCTTGCACACGACAACCCGATCCTGAACTACGAGGAAAGCCTGCTGATCTTCAACCACGTTGCGGCATCCATCCGCTTCATCAAGGCGTTGGAAACGAAGATCAAGGCTCAGGCCAAGGTGGCAGAGCAGCAGGCTGCACGGTTTCCGTGGGATGAGAGCATTCCATTTTAGATAGCTATATAGCTAGCTATCTTCATTTGCCCGGCGATATGCCTCAAAGTTGTCGAGCAGGCTCTGGTACTGGCGGTGTGCCTCTGTGCCCGGTGGGGCGAAATTCGGCAGAGGCGGCTGAGTGCCCATCGGCCAGTGCTCGATGAGTTGATCGTCGTCGTCATCATTCGTCCGTGGGCGGCCTCGTGGCCGCTTAGGTTTCTCGTGGCCAGCCTTCTCCAGTTCGGCAGATAGCGCCTCGATGGCGGCCCACATTGCAGCGGGGTCAGCAGGTTTAGCCACGCACTCGCGTAGCGCCGTGGTGGCCGCTTCCATCGTCTTGGTGACGGCATCTAGGGCGATACCAAGCTGCTTTTTGCGGTACTCCGCATCGTGTTTAACCTTCCATGCGGCCCATTCCGCTTGCTCTTCTTCGGTGAGCAGTTCGCGGGCTTCGGCGGAAAGCTCCGATGCCCAGCGGTCGATGGTGCAGATGACTCGCTGGCGTCGGCGTCCTGTGGCTGTGCGCTCGTCTGTCCGCCGGAGGCATTGGACGGTGTTCCCTTCGACTGTGATCCCGCCCAACGACTTATTCACGTAGAGCGTGACTTTGAATTGCATTGTTTGGTGCTCTTGATTGGCTGATAGCTGTGACTATACGCAATCTGCGAAATGCAGACACTCGATCTCGGCGGTGTCGAACTCGATGCCCGCCACGGTGAACCGCTCGCCGACTGCGAGAGTGGGGGCGTTGCCGATGCGCAGCCGGAATGTGTTGTCCGGTTGCTGGATGACGTAGGTGCCATCAGGATCGGCATCGAGTACAGCGGACGTTACCCGCTCGAACTCGACACGATCCTCGTTCAGTCGCCAGATTGAGGCCATTCGCCCAGTTCCTCGATGACGACCGACACCCGGTATCGCCTGTCTTTTTCCGCCTTCGGCAACATGGCGACCAGCGAGGTCATCATGTCGGCAGGGCGATCAGTGACGGCTGTCGTGCAGATGGCTTCGTCTCCGTAGCATGACCGAGCCGATGTTGTGAGGACAGGTTGTGCCTTCGGCTGGTTAATTGTGGGCAGCAGGAACGGGCCTTCAACAACCGGCGATGTGTCCGCTTGGTGGTTGATGACAAAGTACGCGGCAGCTCCAGCCGCTGTCAGCAGCGCGAGCGTGGTGAGGATTTGCTTTCTGTACCACCACCAAAAGCTTTTGGGTTTGTAGGTGCTCGGAAAAGAGTCTTCCAAGTTAGGGGTGGGTTTCTTCTCTTCGGGCGGCACAGCTTCATCGAACAGGCCCGGCGCGAAGTCGATCTTGGCAGTTGTACTCATGTTGGGATGTCCTCCTTGGGCGTATCCAGCCCGTTGAAAAACTCATCTGCCAGCCTGGACACATCGGCTTTAATGGATGGAGCTGATGCAGCAGGCTCTGGCAGGGGTGGGAACCCCCCATTTGTACGGCGAGCCTGTGCCCGTTGTAAGCCTTCCCGGTCGTAATACTCGATGCTCCTGATCCTCCATTTCAGGCCCAGTTCTGAGAGGGCCGACAAGACATCCCTGAGCAGTAGATGGGCATAGCCATCTTTCATGCCGGATTCTGCATTCTCATAATGGGCAATTGAGCCAATGGCTGGCCTTAGATACTGCTCACGGGCCAATACCAAGTTAAAGGCCAGATGCTCATAGATGTCCTCCGGGATGTATGCAGCATCACGAGATGACAGTGCAAAATCACACCCAACCTCATTTGCTGCGGCTTGCAGTGCGTCCAGCAGGGCCTTGTAGTACTTGGCGTTTGCATAGCGATGCACCTTGTCTGCGATAGGCATCGTGGCGATGTCGATAGATGGTGCGTTGTACATTGGAGCGCCCTCAGTTGATGCTGCGCGAAACGTCACCGCGTTGCGCCCGATCATGTGCTGCGGCAGTCTGCTTGCGCAGCCGCTCGGTCTTCTGTGACGTGTAGATAGCCAGCAGGGCTTCGACCCGCTCCTTTTTCCGATAGATCGCTTCGGCCATGTAGTTGCTGACGCCTACTGCGCGGTTGAAATCTACCCAGAGCGCCCGGCTGGATACCTTGGTGATGTTGTTGTTCCATTCGGCGTCGCTGAACCGACGCCCCGCCTCTGTCAGTAGCATTTCGTGAGTGGACATCGTGTCGTAACCACCAATCGGCGCGGTCGGTAGCGTGCCGTAGCCGTCCTTGTCAGACAGCCACTCGGCGGGAGACTTGCCCTCGGCAGCGGCCAGCGCCGCGTCCGCATTCGCCGCAGCGACTTGTGCTGGCTCGAACTTGACGTTCGGGGCCACGCCGCCCGGAGGGACGCTACCAAACAGGATCGCGTGCTGTTCCTTGGTGTCCTTGCCCAGAATCGGGTAGTGCTGCGGGTTGCCGTCTTGGATCGGGAAAGTCGCGCAGAAATACGGGGCTGGGTCGGTCTTCCAGCCGATCCCCTGTTGCTGGTTGAAGGCGGACGGGAGTTGGCCGGGGTTGAAGGTGCCTTTCGATGCGCTCTGAGTGAAAGCCTTGGCGCGGGCCTCATCTTTCTGCGCGGTGCCGTAGGTGAAGTGCAGGTGCTTCACCATCGCGTCGCTGGGGGTGTTGCCGGACAGGCCAATGTACTGCCCGGCTTTGACCTCCATGCCCTGTTTCAAGCCGGTGGCAAAGCCGCTCATGTGGTAGTACGCCACCACGTCGCCATTGCTGCGCTCGATGAGGATCGCGTTGCCTGCCGAGCGCCGGTTGCCGATGAAGGTGATCTTGCCGTCCGTTGTGGCGTACAGAGGCTGCGACGCGCCACTGGTCGAGAAGTCCAGACCATCGTGCATGTGCGGCTTCTGGTTGGCGCTACCGAAGTTCCCTGCACCGCCGCCCCGGAATTTGCCGAAGCGCCCGGAGACGGTCTGCTTTTCGGTGGGGGATACCATGCAGGTATCGGCCAGCGCCGGAGTCACGGCCACCAGTGCGGCCAGAGCAAGCAGCTTGTGCATGGTCATGGCTCCCGGTACTCGTTTTCGTGGGCGGCGTAGCTGCCGTCAATGGTGCAGGTCAGTTGCACCGATTCCGGCCCGAAGGGCTGATCGGCCATCAGGCCACCCATCGGGGTTTTGCGGTTGGGGAACGAACGACCCTTGTTCAGCTTGGCAGCCTTGGCGACTTCGGCGAGCGTCCTGCCTCGGATGTGTGAGGTGTAGCCGTGGCCCAGTTCGCCGTTGCCGTCATCGACCCAGACCTCAATCTCGGCCACCGGCAGACCGAATACCTTGAACCCGTTGGGCGGTGTCAGCCGGTAGTGCTGTTCCTCGCCTGCTGGTTTGCGTGGCAGCAGGGCGCGTGTGGCTGGATGGTCGGGCAGGTCTTCGCGGCACTCCAGCGCGGCCTGCAACATCGGGCCAGCCACGGCCCAGAGTGTTGCGTTGGGTGCGGCTGGCTCGTTGTCGAGCAGCGGGACGGGCATCTGGCCGCAGACGACGCTGGAAAACGCCACCGCAGCAATTGTGATGAAGTGCTTGCTACGCATGGGCATGGCTCCTGATGTCGCTGTTGTGCTGTGCCCTGATGCGCATGGGCTTGATGGGCTTGGGGTCAGGCTGCTGCTTGGCCTGCCGGTCGAGCCACAGCTCGGCCAGCTCAGCAATAACCTGATCGTGCTCGCGCAGCCACGAGACGCGCAGTACGAGATAGCTGTCAGCGGTTTTCATGGGCGGGCCTCACGAGGTAGCGGTAAACGAGCCAGACCAGCGGCGTCAGGTACAAGATCGGGACAACGATGGCGAGGGCGATGGTTCCGAGCTGGGCAGCAGGCGGGCCATTCATCAGCGCATCGCGCTCGACGAACAAGGCGAGACATGTCCCGAGCACGCAGCAGATGTTGGTAACACGCTCGCGGCCAAGGCGACGTAGGATGGATTGAATCTGGGCCATCACTGAATCCCCCGAACCCAGAGCATGTCGCGGACGTAGCGGCCAAATGCGCCTTCCACGAACAGCGTGCCGGAGCGCACTTGCCACGCCCGATAGCTCCAGCGGATTGCATGGACAGAGAACGGCAGGCACATGCACAGCACGCTCAGGACAACCATCAGTGGAGCGCCCACAGCCAGTTGCCATGCGGCCATCAAGAAGACAAGCGCGACAACGATCCAATAGCCTCTTGATTTGAGCAGATGGCTACGAATCAACTTGCTGCGCTCCTTATCCTCAAGAAAGGCCAGTCGTTGCTTGCCTCGAACCTCCATTCGCGCATCAACAATGCGGCGGATTTCGGCAGGGTCTTCTGGGGCTAGTACGCCAAATCCGCAACGTGCGGAGCATTCCCAAGGGTAAAGCGCAGTGTCGTCAGCTTGAGCGTTGGCTGGTCGGTGCATGACTCCACGCCCACATTCAGGGCATCGAGGATTCCGCAGGGTATGCCAAAGGTCACGGATGAAACCGTGATTCCGCTTGAGCTGCCCCCAGCCCAAAATGGATAGCGGCATTGAAACGAAAGTGAATTTCGCAGCTTTCTTTGCTCCATTCAGGATACTCATGCGTGTGCCCTCCGGTGGTTTTTGCGCCGTTTGCGCTGGGCCAGCACGGTGTCCGCGACAGCCAGAAGGATGGCCAGCACTGTGGTTGGAACGGTGGTGTCGATCATGTTCATCTGGCCTCCTTTACGGGCTGGGAGAGTCGTTTTCGTGGTGGTGCTGCTGCTGTTTCGCCAGCGCCAGTGAGTGCTCGAACCATTGCTGCATGAGGTGAGCAATGTCGCTTTCACGAGCAAGCAGTGCTGGGTCGGTGTGCGGCACAGCGCGAATCGCGCCGGGGGCTTTGGGGCCCGCCTTCATAAGCCGGTTGACCTCTTTCGCGTAGATGTCCGTCGCCATGAGGCGATGCTGCTCAGGAGCTGCTTTCAATGCCGCCAGCGCGGAATACGCGATGACCGAAAGGGCATTGAGTGCATAGGCCAGCTCGCGCTGCTCGCGGAGTGCTGCGTCGAATTGAAGCTGCACATGAGCGATGGCATCGTTCCATCCAGAGTCGTAACCTTGTCGAACACCGTAGGCTTTGCCTACAACCAATCCGTGACTTTCGGCTGTGTACGCCTCATCGGTTTTGTACATAGTCATCACTCCTTGTCCGGCGAGGGTTCGCCGCTATCGGTATCGGTCGGGGGAGCCGAGTAGCGGCTGTCATAAGACTGGTCAATGCTCCCTGAGTCGCCAATGACGCCTTCGCTGCCTGTGCTGACGGTTTCGCCGTGCAGCGACGCCTTGTAGGCTGCGATGCGTGCGTCGGCTCCTTCGGAGTAGGCTGCTTTACCTTCGGCAAGGGCCGTGCGGCCTGATGCGGCGTAATCATTGGCGGAGGCGGTCGCGGCACCGCCAAATCCAGTAACGGCGGCTGCGCCTGCACCAGCCAGACCTGCTCGGACACGTTGCCCAAGGCTTGCGCCGCTATTGGCTGCATCTCGGAATGCCGCGACTCCGGCACTGCCGGTCGAGATCGCTGCATCAGTGGCACGAGCTACACTCCGGGCGCTCGCACCTACGGTGCCGGTGATGGCGCGGCCCAGCCCGACTCCAGCAGCATCGCTGACTTTTTGCCTACCGGAGCGGTTATCCGATTGAGGCGGCGGTACAGAAGCATCCGGTGCTGGCGGGGCAACGCCTTGGTCGCCTGCACTCAGCAGTGCCCGTTTTGGCGTCGTGCTACCGCGAACGCCTCCGCCATTGCCAGTGGGCGGCGTATCTCCACTGCCATTGCCGGGGAGCAACTCGCCTCCACCGTGGCCACCAATACGTCGCGACGGACTTCCTCCCCCGCTTGGTAGAGCGCCGCTGGATGCCGCATGGGCCATACCACTGCGCATCTGTCCAACTGCTTGCGTTTCGCCGAGGTCGCTCACGCCAGCGCCGATCCAGCGCAGCACATGATCCGGGAGGATTTGTGGCAGGCCGAAGGTCATGTAAAGCACGGGCAGGAGGGTCAGCCCGAACACCATGAACCACCAAGCAAAGCTCAGGAATGACGCGATTGCACCGACCGTCCCAGTCGATGTCACCACTGCACCGCGCATGGCAAAGAAGCCCTTGGCAATGAAGTCGATGATCGGATCGCTGACGAGCATGGCGGCGAACAGGCCGACTACGGCCAGCGCCGGGCGGGCGAACAGCGACAGCAGTAGCAGGTAGCCTTGCGATTGGCTGCCGACAAAAGTGCGGTCAGGTGTCATGTGCATGACCGCCCACAGGGGCGCAGCAATGATCGACTGGAGCACCGCCAGAATCCAGCCGACCACCACTGTCATGAAAATTACGTAGGGCAGGCTGGGCAGAAAAACGCCAAAGTAGAAGGCCATCGGTTCGATGTACGAGGCCATCATGGCAAGCTGCTTGACGGGCACCTCGATCACCCAATCCCAGATCGGCGTCACAACCTTGTCGAGATCGAGGCCGGTGCCGACGCCTTTGACGGATGAGAGCGTGCCAGCGACGACGCGCAACGCGGTCGCTCCCGTCTTGATCGCCACATCTGCCGCGCCGATCCCGGCGCGGGCAACCGTGAGGTAGTCACCGACGCACTTCATGCGGTTGAGAGAGCCTCCCATCTGGCCAGCGGTGCCGCAGAGAGGTGTGGTGCCAGAGGTGTTCGCGCCGGTCGCCATCTCGACCATGCTTTCCATCAAGCTGTTGATCCAGAGGCTCACCTTGGCGTCGAAATCGGCGTTAATCGAGCCGATGTTGATGTCGGACTGAGCGTCCTTGGGGATTACGCTGGTGAGGTCGCCGGGGCCGCTGGTCGGAGCCTTGTAATTTCCCTTCGCTTCCGACTTTTTGCTGATGGCCTCAGTTACCGTTGTCACCGATCCGATAAGTCGGCTGGCCGCTGCATCAGCGGGCAGTGCGGACAGCGACGGGGCAGAGACAGAGCCAACCGACTCCGATGTGATGGCTGTGATGCGCCCACGTACTTCTCCGACGCGCTGATACCAGCCTCCAGACATCGCCCAGCCTTCATCCGTCAGTGACGTGGCGAGCGATTGGAATCCTGATTTCACACCAGTTGTGTCACTCAGTGCAGCCATGAGGGCCGCTGCTACTTGAGTTTCCGCGGCATTCACCAGTTCGTTGAACGTTGCTGAATCCACGTTTGACCAATCACCCGAGATGTCATTCGGCCATGTGTTTACCCATGCCTCCAGATCGCCCATGAGTTTGGTAGCGGCCTGAATCTTGGCGTTCTGCGCCGCCACTCGGAGCTGCTCCAGAGCTGCTTCAATCCCGGTTGTGTCTTTTGCGGGCTGGGCGGCGTACTGGCTGATGCTGACAGTGCCGCACAGCGGTTCTCCACCCCCCAAGTTCGTCGTGGCGTTTCGATCCTTGATATGGAAGAGGTATTCGGTGCGCCCGCCATTCGTACTGGTTTTGTCGGCACTGGGGGCTGCACTAACCTGCGCGCCGGGATAAATCTGGTTTGCTGCGCGGGCGCAATAGGATGCGGCGAGGTACTGCTTACCGAAGTCGCGCAGCCCGTAGAAGCTCCCCGGATCATTGACTCCTTGCACGACTCCATCAGGATTCAGCACGCCAATCGCCATCCCGGTCTTGTAAGTGCCGTTGGCAAAGCCTACCCCCCACAGCGCAAACATCAGCACGACAAGCTGGATGAAGCTGAAACCGCTAGCCGTGGGGAGCAGCACCGCGCCCCCGGCCACGATCCGCACGGGTGTCCACAGCGATGACCAATTGCGTCCCATCACTTCGCCATCGTTGGCTGTGTTCAGCGTTCCCATGACTGCGACGTAGCTGACGATGAGCGTGCCCACGATCAGGATGCCGCTATTAAAGAAGCCCATCATGGTCGCGATGACGTTGCTCGCGGCGCTGACGGTATCCGGGTCGGCTCCCGTGACCAGCGCGTCAATCACCGGGCCGAAGATGCTGCGCAGCATATCGACGCTGTGATCGGTGCAATTCGTTGCGTCATCGCACGGAGAAAACGGCATCTGTGCCATCGCTGCCAGCTCCCAAAATTGGTCAAGATGCCGTCATTCTAGGTGTTGTCGCGTATCGCTGCAACGGTATGCAAAATCTAAATCATGGACATAAAACACCGCTGAATCCCGCATAAATAAAGGGTTTTATGGTTTTGAAGACGGACTATAGACCATAAAAATATTTATTTTTCGTTTCCTTCTTGTGATAGCTAGCTAGCTATCTCTATAATCTCGTTGTGTCTTGTGATAGCTAGCTATCTAGCTCAACTCTGGAGGATGATGACGTGACGATCTTTGCTGTGGTCAATACCAAAGGCGGCGTGGGAAAGACCACGACCGCCGTCCATCTCGCCACGATGCTGGCCCGGCAGGGCAAGACCTTGCTGATTGACGGCGACCCGCAGGCGAGTGCCGCGAGCTGGGCCGCGTGGCGGCGAGAGAACGAGGGCTACACACCCAGCCCGACGACGACATGCCTCGCGGGCAAAGCGATCTTGGCCGAAGGCAAGCAGCTTGCCAGCGGCTTCGCGCATGTCGTGGTGGATGCCGGTGGCCGCGACTCGGTGGGGCTGCGTTCC
Organism: Lelliottia sp. RWM.1; assembly: GCF_016859735.1. NCBI lineage: Bacteria > Pseudomonadati > Pseudomonadota > Gammaproteobacteria > Enterobacterales > Enterobacteriaceae > Lelliottia > Lelliottia sp. RWM.1. The sequence continues at coordinate 14,584 of NZ_WLVC01000055.1, forward strand.
GCTCTGCTGCTCGCCCAACGCGCAGTTATTCCGATTGGTGCTTCTAACCTCGATGCCGCAGCCATGACCGATCTGCTGACAGTGGTCGAGCTGGCTCGTGACTACAACCCCGACCTCGATGTGCGCGTGTTGCTGACCCGCGTCGATCCGCGCACCAAGGACGCTGCTGAGATGCTGGAGTTTCTGGCCGAGCAGGAGCTGACTGTGCTGCCGACCAAGGTTTGCGAGCGCGTGGCCTTCCGTCGCGCCATCGGCGAAGGTGCGATCGTGCAGGAGCTGGGCAAGGATCAGGCTGCGATTGCGGAAATGGAAGCCTTCTTCAAGGAGGTGACGGCGTGAAGAAGATGCGCGGAAAACCTGACCTCACAGGCATTGCCACCCCACTGAAAGACCCGACCGCTTTTCTGGAAGGTGGAGCGGGAGATGTTGCTGACAAGGCGCATCGGGATGCACCCAAGCCTGCGGCACCTGCCGCAGATGAGCCTCCCGTGCCGACCGTGCAGAAGCTCTTTCGGATGCGGTGGGACATCGCCAAAGCCCTCAAGGATGCCGCAAGCGCCGAGTCAGTGCCGGGCCATCGGGTGACGGAAACCGAGATCGTTGAGCGGTTGCTCAAACAGCATTTCGGGATCGAATGATAGCTAGCTAGCTAGATAGCTATCTAATTCAACTTAAGGCGCTCAACATGGACTCTAGTCCATGTCGATATTGAATATCTTGCGTTTATGTCTATTGGAGTGTATAAACCGTGGCTATGACAGAAAAACGGGCAACAGTGACTGTCCCCATTGTTCGTGAGCTGGCAAGCGCAGGTGCTATTGAGTCTGTGGTTGTCCGTATGGATGAAGCCGGTCAAGGGTTGATTGCGGTTATCCGCACGGCTGCTGGGGAGCGGATTTTTAGCGCGGCTCGGACTGGGGTTCGTTACTTCCAGTCCGTGGATGGCGCTATCTCTGCTTTGCAGGTCTGTGGTCTGAGCAAGTTTGAAGTAGACGCTAATGGCTGGGTGCCACGCACGAAGCGGGGCAAGCAGACAGAGCTGGATATTTGATTGTTCCCCGTGCAACGGGGATAAACCGGAGTTGGCTATCGAGTAGCACCAGAGACAAGGCACCGAAAAAGCAAAAGCCCCGTTGGCGCGGGGCTTTGTGCAAAGTTTCGGGGGGCGTTGAGACGTAGAAGGAAAAGCCGGAGGGGCTATCGACTTGGCGGTCGTGTCTCACCCGAGGGAACCATCACAGGCCCTCATTCTACGTCCCAACCCCCCGGTAGGCAAGTTTTTGCCCGCGTTTTTGCGCGGGCAGCGGAGGGGTATGGCTCGACAATCCACCGTCGCAGCACGCGACGAAGCACCGACACAGCGTTTTTTTCAGGGCGGCACCGCCCTGAATCGCGTGCTGCTTGAAGCCCCGTACCTGCCCCGGTGCTCCGACGATAAGACCGCCACGCGCATCCGTCCTCGTGAGTACGCGATTCGCTATCCCTACATGCAGGTCAATCGACCGGGCATGGTGAGCTGGCTGATCTTCGACCTTGACCACTCAAACGCGCTCATCTGGGAGGATGCGGGCTTGCCAGCCCCCAACCTGATCGTGCGCAACCGGAAGAGTGGCCATAGCCACCTGTACTACGCCATCCCCCCGGTCTGCACGACCGAAGCGGCCCGCAGCAAACCCATCCAGTACATGAAAGCCGTCTATGAGGCGTTCGCCATCCGTCTGGACGCGGACATGAAGTTCCACAGCGGGCCGGTCGCCAAAACCCCCGGCCATCCGTGGTGGTTCACTCACGAACTGCACAGCCACATCTATGAGCTGGGCGAGCTGGCCGACTATGTGGAGCTGGTCAAGTCGCCGCCGTGGGGTAAAAAGCCACGGCTCGATGAGGTAAGCCATTCGCGGCACTGCATCCTGTTCGAGTACCTGCGCTACTACGCCTATTCCATCGTCAACCGCGAGCGTGAGAGGGGGTCATTCTCAACCTTCACGCGGTTGCTGGAAGCCTACGCGCACAACCTGAACAACTTCCATCATTTCGGTTTCTCCGAAGACCTGTCGTGGTCCTCGCTGCGTGCCACGGTGAAATCGGTCGCCCGCTGGACATGGGATCGTTACCGGGGTGATAGCCGCTGCCATCGAGGCGTGATGCAGCTCGACAGGGACTTGCCGCTGGTTGAGCGGCAGCGACTTGCAGCCGCACGCACGCACGAGGTCAGGCAGAAGGCCACAGAGTCCAAGGTTCGGGCTGCCTGCCGCCAGCTCCAGCAGAAGGGCGAAACCCTCACTCAAGCCGCTATTGCGCGTCTGGCGGGCCTCTCTCGACAGACCGTCGCGGCCTACAAGCATGTCCTGACCGAAGTGCTCAAGCCAGCAGTTGTCGCCGTATTGGAGGTGGTCGCAGCACCCAGATCGGATGTTAAGAATGGTGTACATCAGGTATCTGCCCCCCGTGCCTCCGTGGTTGATTTGATCGCCAAGGGGTTGGATTTGGAGCCTGTCGATTCTTCGTAGTGCTGTTCGGGGGGCTTTCGCTTTTGAGTAGCCCCAGCATTTTTTAAATGCGAGTAGCCGCAAGGGTTGTGGGTAAGTCCGCAGGACTTATCCATCATCCCGCGCAGCGCCGAAGGCGCGAAGTAGTAGCCCTGCCGCCCATCGGGCGGCTTCCCCCTCGGGGTGATGGATGGAGGTTTGTTGGTGATGGCAAAGAGATCATTTAGCCCCGAGCTGCTGGAGTCGCTTCGGTCGATGGTTGTGACAAAAGCTCTTGATGCCCTCGGGCTGCACTGGAAGCTCGATCCGGATTTTCAGCCGGTGAAGGATGCGGCCACGATCCGGTTGCATGTCGCAGTTGGTGGCCAGGTTTTCGAGTTGCTGGTGACTGGTGCCAAGTTTTTCGATACCCGTGCAGACAAAGGTGGTGGCGGTGCGATTGATCTGGCTATGCACCTCTTGCGGCTCGACTTCGTTGCGGCGGTTAAGCGGTTGTCGTCCTCGCGTGTTTCCAGCGTTTGAGTGGTGGATTTCAAGCCTTCGGCGACCGCGAAACCTTGCCGGTTTCGGGCTTCCCGCGTCCGATCTTGCCGGACTGGCCGCGTGGGCAGGCTCGGTGGGCTACGCCCTTGAACCTACCCACACGTAGAGGCTATTCAACAGCATCCGCGTCAAGGGGCCGTGTCCTCGCTGCGCTGCGGGCCGCACCAACCCCTTGACCCGGTTCTTTCGCGCCCTTTGGGCGCTGCGCGGGATGATGGATAAGTCCTGCGGACTTACCCACAACCCTTGCGGCTACTCGCATTTAAAAAATGACCGGAGCTACTTGAAAAGCAGCTTGCTGCTTCCTGCCGGTGGTGTCGTGACGCCAAGATGGTGATGTGTTTTCACTTGCCCATCGGAGGCCCAAGTCATGCAAGTCACCATCCGTCGATTTCCCTGTGCTCGTGTTCGAGCGTTCGTTCACGTCGAACGTGTCTTCGAGGCCGCGTGCGGCATAGGTGACGATCTCGTCGAGCCTGTCCTGCTGGCCGAGGTCTGCCAGCGTGAAGCGGTCTGTCCGCATCTTCACCAATGCCCTCTGCGGAGCCGGGCGACGGCGACGGAATAGCGCAGTCTTTCCGGCGTCGGCGGCTGGCCAGCCAACGCGCCGCAGGCGAGGCGGCAGCTCGTGCTCGACATCCGGGAGGACAGGCGACCTTTTTAGTTTGTTAGTTTATTTGTTTGTTTCTTTGTTTGTTGTGTTATAATGAGGCCATCATGTGATGGAGGATCGGTTATGCGCCCTGCTGAGTTTTCCCCGGAAGAGATCGTCGCGGCTGGTGAAGCCCTTGTGGCCGCTGGTCGCAATGTGACCGGCTTTGCCCTGCGCCAGAAGGTCGGTGGCGGCAACCCCAATCGCCTCAAGCAAGTCTGGGACGAGCATTTGGCTGCGAAGAACACGACGGAGGCTGAGCCTGTGGCGGAGCTACCGGTCGAGGTGGCTGAGGAAGTCGCTGCTGTCACCAAGTCGCTGACAGAGCGACTTGCGACGTTGGCCGTCGAGCTGAACGACAAGGCGGTCAAGGCTGCTGAGCGCCGGGTCGCCGAAGTGTTGCGCACTGCTGGTGAGCAGCGTGAGCAGGCGGAGCGGGAGCTGGTCGATGCCGCACAGACGGTTGACGAGCTGGAGACACGGTTGGACGAGTCGCAGGCGGAAGTTGAATCGCTGGAAAGGCGGCTCAGTGAGGCTCAGTCTCATGGGCAGGCGCAGGCTGTCGAGCTGGCCCAGTTGCGTGAGCGTCTGGTTGCCACTGAGCAAGCTGCACGGGCCACTGCTGATGCCCACGAAGCCGTGCGCTCGGAGCTGGATGCTGCCCGTCGCGACGCAGGCGTGAAGATCGAGGCGCTGCGGGATGAGCTGGCTCAGTTGCGTGAGCGATTGGCGGCGTCTGAACAAGCGGCCAAGGTTGCAGCGGAAACTCACGCTCGCGAGCTGGAGCAGGCGCACTCTGAAACGAAGACGGTACGGGCCGAGCTTGATGTGGCTCGTCGTGAGGCGGCAGAGAAGATTGAGGCGCTGCGAGGTGAGTTGGCCGAGCAGAAGGCCAAAGCCGCTGCGGATGCTCAGGCACACGCCGATTACCGGGCGCGGATGGAGCAGGATGCAGCGCGGATTACCGAGCTGCTGGGGCAGGCAAAAGAGGCTCAGGAGGTTGCTCGGCATGATGCGGCAGAAGCCCGTGAATCTGCTGCAAAGCTGGCGGGTCAGTTGGAGGCTGTACAGGCTCAGAATGCCACTCTACTTGCGGCTGTCCAGCAGAGGTCTGATCGCGGTTCGGGTGGCAAATGAGTCAAGGATGTGCGTCGGGTGATGTGAGGCTGCTGACCCCGGCAGAGCTGGATGCTTTGCGTGATGAAATGCAACGTGATGGCGAGTGGGCGCGTGAAGAGCTAGCTCGTCGTCGAGCGGCAAGGATTGCCACGGTTCAAGCCGCGCTTGAGGATGACGACAATGCCGACACCTGATGAACTACAGCAACTCTCAGATGAAATCCGCCGTGCTGGTGCGATGCTCGTTCAGGTGGCCCATGACGGCGATCCTGAAATCCTGATGATGATCGTCAATGTGCTTAACGCATGTGCAGCAAAACCTGCATGGTGGGCGCGTGAGGCGCAGGCTGCTGAGGTCGATCAGATCGTTGCCGACATCATTGAGCGTGCGCGGTCAGGATGATTGCGATGAAACGCAAACAAATGCAGTTGGCCGACTCACGCCTTGTCCTCGGCTAGCACCGCCCGCAGCGCCGCCTCTGCGGCGTCATCAAAGCCAACATACCAAGTGCAGGCAATCAGCCGGTCGCGGTGCCGCTGGAACTGCCACGCCGCATCATCCAGAGCCAGCCACGGCTCATGCTCGCGCTCGGCGTGCCTTAACCAGTCGAGGATTTCACCCTCGCGCCGGGCTGGCAGGTATTTGCCATCAATGCGCGGGGTGATTGGTGTTGCTCCGACGATCCGGGCAGCAATGTCGGGCGAGAACCGCGCCCGCAGGTCATCGAGCGGGAACTGCTCGCGCCACGTCGAACTGATGACGATCTCCACTTCTGGATGATCGCGCATGACGGCCTCGAAGCGTGACAGGTGGCAGAACACTACGTCTGCCGGGGTGGCCTGGCCATCGTATTCGGGATGCAGCACGCCGTCGAAGTCGAGGAACAGGATCACGTCTTGTCCTCAAGGTCGCGCACCCAGCTTTGCCAATCCCAAACGTAGGCCGCACGCTCGACGCCATCAACCTTGGGGCATTGTGAGCCGCGCAGCGCCGCCCAAAACTGATCCCGCCACGGTTGAGGAATATCGTCGAGAATGACGTAGAGAGGTCTGCCATCACGCTCATGCACCGGAACGGCTGCAATCAGTTCCTCGCGGGTCATGGCGAAACTACCGGCCCAGCCTGCCGCCGCAATCTTGTTCATGTCGTCGATGGTTAAGGCCGGGGTAGTCCTGCCCGCACACAGGCCGAGGAAGCTGTCGATGGTGCCGCTAGGCTCTCGGACGCTTGCCAGCTCGATCACGTCTGCAACATCAAGCAATGCCACGGTCAGGGCATCAGACCGCGCCTGTCTGGTATCGACGCGCATGTATTCATATTTCGGGCAGCAATGGGCGGTTGTACCGCTGGCAACGGCCAGCGTCTTGATTGCCCACCGCCACCTGTCCCAGTGCGGACGATCCGGCCAGCGGTCACGCTGGGGCCAGTCGTCGGGGCGGTCGAGTGGATGCTGCCCGGCCTCGATGTCGTCCAGCATCTGCTTGATGATTGTCAGCGCCTGCACCGTATCCGGGGATGGCTCACCAATCTCGGCGGACAGAACGGCAAGCGCGGGGCGTGCTCTGGCGGCTGCTCGCTGTAGATCGTTCATCGTTGCATCCATCGTTTCAGCCGCTCGACGAACGTCATCGGCTTCTTTTTAGCTGGCTCAGTGAGAGGATTCTTCGTCACCCATATGGGAAGTTCTAGAGGCAATACGATTGCTTCCTTGATTACTTTGCTCTCTGTTTCTGCTCTCTCACTTGTTGCCACGCATTTACCCTCTTCATGCACCTATGCCGTTGGCTGAGCAGGTTGTTGCTGATCTTCGATAGCGGTTGCACTACCCGCTTCGCTGCCTTTCTTGCGTGTTGCCGTTCCGCTTCCGGCTCTTTTCAGGTAGCTGCGGAGCGTTGGTGTTGCCAGAGATACACCAAGCTGCTTTAGCTGCTCGCTGACCTGCTCCAGCGTATAGCCACGGGCCTGCATTGCTTTGATGTCCTTTGCAAGCAGCTTGATGGCCTCTTGCTTGCTGACCGGGCGTTTCTTGTTCTCAACGGCAGGCAGTTCTTTCAGCTTTGCGCTGATCTGCTCGACCTGCTCAACGGTGAGTGTAGCCATGTGCTTGCTCCATTCCTGTAATCAACAAAACTCGCTTGACATCATACGCTTTTGCGTGTTCCGAGGCAACGCGCTATGATAGCCGAATCATGGCTGTAAGCAGACATGCAGGACGGCCATTGTATGACACATGCCGGAACGCTTCGCGCCCCGACCTGTATCATTCAATGGACGCCACTTGTTCGGCGCTGCGCTTCTCACAAGATGGCTCTTTCGTCCTGCCCCCTCGCGCCGGGGGTGGCGTTTGCAGCTTGCTATCAAGCAGTTTTCAAGGGGGGCGCAAGGGTGCCGTTCGTTTGCATTGGCGATGAGCCGCTTACAGCAAAGCTCGCGCTGCGGTTACAGCCAGATGAGCGCGATGCGCTGCGTGCCGAGGCGGATGCACGCGGTGTCAGTATGAGCGCCCTTGTCCGTGATCTGTACTTCGGCGCTCCCGTTGTCAGTGATGTGAATCGTGATCTGGTTGCAGAGTTGATCCGGCTTGGTGCTGTAGTTCGCTCCGCGTGGGATGCTTCCGCTGCAAGCCAGTCACCCTACTTCCCTCCTCTCGCGGAGGCCATTGTTGATCTGCAAAAGTTCGCTCGGGCACTGGCCGGAAAGATCAAGCCGAGCCGCGTCCGGCATGATCGCGCCGCTGATGTTGTCGAGTTCGTTGGAAAGTCAGATGGCGTGGCACTGGAAGCTATTGTGACGTTGCGTCTTCTGCCCGCAGAAAAAGACCAACTTGCGTTGGATGCGGAGATGGCGGGTATTACACCCGGCGCACTCGTGCGACGTCGGATATTCGGTCGCCCGGTGTCTGCGAACATAAATCGCGTGATGCAGCGGCGTATCCGGTCGCTGATGGCGATGTTGCAACATTTCCTCGCAGAGCATCGTAGTCGGGACTACCCAGAGATTTATACGACGCGGAGTGTACTGGCGGCGCTCTTCAAGAGGCTGGGACATGATCTCAAAGCACATTCGTAACCCAGATGCGAAGGCCGCGAAGCATCGTCGCATTATCAAGCTGGTCGAGTACATCCTCAATCCACAGACTGAGAGCGCGACGGAGAAATGCGTCTATCACGGCGCACGCGGGTTCATCACTGCTGAACGGTCGATGCAGCTTGGCGAAATGATCGCACTTTCGGAAGATGCCACGCGAAGCAAGAACACTGTGGAGCATTTTGTTCTGAGCTTGCGGGAGGGCGAGAAGCCGACACCTGAGCAGGTCGAGGAGATGATAACGATCTGGCTCAGGGAGCTTGGGTTGAGCGATTGTCAGATTATCTATGGTCTGCACGAGGACACTGATAACTACCACCTGCACATAGCAGTCAACCGGATGCACCCTGAGCGACTGGAGTGCATCAAGATCAACGGTGGCTTCTCGAGGGAAGCGGAGCATCGGGCGATTGCATTGATCGAGCACGCGCAAGGCTGGAAGTCCGAGAAAAATGCTCGATACACGGTGCTTCCAGACGGCACGCTGGCCTACCGAGCCGAGAACGGTGAGGCTGTGCCGGATGCGGGCTGGTCGGCTGATTTGGCACTCAGACGGCGGCAAACCGATGACCGTAAAGAGCTGCGCCGACGGCATGAGCGTGAGCGGCGAGAGTTGGAGGCTGTTGAAGCTACGAAGGCGCAGCGGCAGGCGGCGCTCGATGAGCTGAGAACACGCCAGCTTGCTGAGCAGTTGGCGCAGAAAACGCAGCAGAAGGCGGAGCGCGTGGCATTGCGTAGCGCCCTCCCCGCCTCTCGGGCACGTGAAAATGTCGCGATCAGCCAGCGAGCCATCGACATCGAAACTCGCACAGGCGTGCAGAGCGCCGAGCGTACCGCCAAAGAGGTTGCCGGGCCGATCTTGCGGTCGGCATCGAGTTGGGCGCAGTTGCACGCGGAGCTGGCCGCCGTGGGGTGCCGCTTCGAGCGCGAAGGGAGCGGTGCATTGATCTGGGTTGGAGACACGCCCGTGAAGGCCAGCCAAGTCTGCCGAAAGTCATCCTTGCCTAAGTTGGAGAAGCGTCTGGGTGCATATGAGCCTGCTCCCGAAGGGATGGTGATTTCAGAGCGGGAGTTGGAGCCACTCAAGCCGGATGCCCCTCGCATGAGCGACTACATGCGCGAGCGGCGACAGTACGAGCGGGAGCGGAAACAGGAAACGGCAGCACTGCGCGAGCGTCATCGGTTGGAGCAAGAGGCGGCGTGGTCACGCTACGAAGCGCGGCGCGATGCACTGCTGGCTGGCCATGCGGGCAGGAATCGGTATGCCTTGGGCGCTGTTGCACGCGCTGAGTGGCTGGCCGAGCGGGATGAGCTGATCCAGCGGCAGAGCGGCGAGCGTCACCGGCTGCGGAAACGGTTGCCAGCTTTTCCCGGCGTGGAGGACTGGTATCGGCGACTGGATGAGCCAGGACTGGCCGAACTTTGGCGACATCGAAATAGCGATCAGGCGCTGCTGGTCGGCGATGCGGACACCCCTGCCCTGCCCCCTCGGGACATCCGGGCGTTCGTGGCTGAGGTGCGTGGGCGTCAGGTTGTATTCCGGCGACCGGATGATACAGGCCCTGCATTTGTTGATTGTGGTCGGCGGATCGACGTGACTGCCTCGAATGATCGTGATGCGGCACGGGCGGCGCTGCAACTGGCGAAGGCGAAGTGGGGGCGGGTCACGGTCAGCGGGCCACCTGAGTATCAGCAGATGATGCTGGAGCTGGCTGCGGAGATGGGGGTGCAGATTGCAAACCCCGAGCTGCAAGAGCGGCTGAATGTGGAGATCGAACGCCGCAGGCCCGTCCCAGTGCCAACGGCAAAGCCAGACTGGTCACGGTATCGGTCAGTGGCTTCCGGTGGGGTGCCCTCCCCTGCTCGAACGACTGGCGAACGCGATCCGCGTTGGCCTCAATTTGAGCGGGCCATGCTCCAGATCGGGCAGTTCGAGCTGGGTGTGTCGGCTGTGGTGCTGATGGGACAGCTTGAGATTGCCAAGGGCACGGTGACTGAGCGTCTTGACGCTGCGGAGCGGTCTGGCAGGTCGGTTGATGACGTGGCCCGCGAGCTGGCCACCGCAGCAGCACGAGCCGAGGCCGAGGCATTCCAGCGACAGCTTGACGCGGCTGAACGAGAGCTGGCGCGTCCTGACATGCACCCCGACGAGCCAGAGGGGCCGGGTTGGTGAGGGGGGGATTCAGCGTGGACTCTGCTCCATATACGCCCATACCTTGAGATAGCTATATATCTTTCAAGATAGCTAGCTATCTAAATATGGTGGTGAGAGTGTGTTGGGATGATGTGCGCTTGGTGGTTAGAAGGTGGTGACAAGGTGGTCAGATGGTGCTGCCTGTGTGGTGACAGCGTGGCGGGATGGTGGCTCTATAGTGGTGGCTTGGTGTTGCCTTCCACCTTGTTACCACAATGCCGCCACATAGCTTCATAGCTAGCTAGATAGCTATCAGAGAGGATGGGTGCAAAAGCGGTGCGACTGCTCCCGAAATGACGGATGATAACGAGCTAGATATATAGCTAGCTATCAAGAATTTGGAGGAAGGATGCCTGCTCTTGTCCCGGAACTGGTGAATGCGGCAATTGATGCCTCGGTGTCGCCCGGCGATTTGTTACGCCGTGCGCTGGTTGTTGCGCGGCGTCTGGCCGTGCCTGAGCTGGTCGATTGGATCAGCAGCGAACTGAACGGCTACTACTCAGGGGAAGTGCCGGACTATCGTCGGGTACAGGGGCAGTTGATGGCCGAAAACCCGATTCATGGCCCGATCCCGTTTTTTGCGCCGCCAGACATGGCCGAGCTGCTGTCGGACTTCGAGGTGCGACAGTCGGTGCCGGAGCTGATGCAGCTTGCTCAGAGCACAACCGGCATTTACAGCCACTTTCCGGCCAACATCGAGCACACGCTGATGCAAATGATGCGCGAGGCGAACGGTGTGACGATGCGCCCGGCGCTCAGGTTTTCCACCGTGCAGGTGCAGGGTGTCATCGAGAAGGTGCGGAGTCGGGTGCTCGAATGGGCGCTTGATCTGGAGGCTAAAGGCGTGCTCGGGGAAGGCATGACGTTCACTCAGCAGGAGAAGCAGACGGTGCAGCAGCAGCATTACCACTTCGGAGACGTAAGCGGCTCCCAAATCCAGATCGGATCGAATAGCTCTAACCAGACCCAGACTCAAACAGGCGGTGACATGGCTGCGCTGTCAGCCTTGATTGAGCTGCTGCGCGATGCCATCCAGCAGGGACGCATCGAAGCCGAGGTGCGCGATGAATTGCAGGCAGAGCTGGCGACATTGCAGGCTCAGGCTGCATCACCGAAGCCCAAGTGGGCCATCATCAAAGCGACCGCAGGAAGCATCAAAGCCGTGTTGGAAAACGCGGCAGGTAGCGTGCTTGCGGCGCAGGCGCTACCGTACCTGACGGCGCTGCTGTGATAGCTATCTAGCTAGCTTTGCTGGGGATGGGCCAGAAACGACAGACCCGCCAGTAGGCGGGTCTGTCGAGGTATTGGGGTGGCCCTGCATAACATGGCCAGAACGAACCTAGTGTCATCACCAGTATGGTGGCTGGGAGAGGACTGAGCCTAGGGCTGCGAGCCAAGTATAGCAACACATGGGCGGGGTGGGGCGCGGTTGATAGCTATATAGCTATCTATCAGTGTTCAAAAAACGGAGGTTTTTCAGGCATCCGAGAGGCGGCCATAAATGTCATTTTCAGAAGACGACTGCACCAGACAACGCGGTTTGAAGGCTGTTGTGCAGTCGTCTATTGAACGAACAGTA
>NZ_WLVC01000056.1:0-24200 GCF_016859735.1 Lelliottia sp. RWM.1
GCTTACCGCTCATGGGCACCTCTCTTTAAGTCATCTTAAATGACTCTGAGGTGTCTGTTAAACCCGTGGCGATTCATTTATGTAGGTAACTAAGCATTCTCCCAGAACAACATCTGTCTCCTTACGTAGAACTGAGCCTTTGATCAGTTGCGTTTCAAGACGGCTTGACGCAATTTGCCCTTTAAGCTTGTCCGGACTGCCAGAGACTTTACTGAAAAGATATGCCGGGATTGCTCCTTGATAAGGTCGTAAAGCAAAATAGGTGTGGGCATAGACTGTTCTGGCATTTGCATGACTTTCCAACAGAGCATTCCAATATTGGCGGGAATTATAATCTTTTGTTAGATAAAGAAATGCTTCTTTTTTAGGAAGGTAAAAATGAGTAAATCGTTGGACGTCACCTCCTGCTCGGGAGATTCGCTGTCTAGCATTGACTTCTGTAATTCCAGTGGCAATTAGCTTTTCTCTTAAGGCAGAAGATGTCATCGGCCCATAACGGTGTAAAACTTCTTCTATGGTTTTCTTCATTTTTGTCACACTGCTCTATTTATAATATAACTACATTGTGGGCTGTGCATTTAAAAACTGGTTGCATTTATTTTCAACCTATTGATATTAATGGATAAAATTAACACAATATTGTTTGTTTTTTAACCGGTTGTCACAGTGCGTTTTTTATCATGATTTTTCCGGACATAGAAACGGCTTGTCTGTTGATGCCTGTCATCTTCATGTTGGTCGTTTGGGATTTATGTCATCATCTTTTCGACAATCTACGTTTCTTGAAGTGTGTTGTATCTATCAGTTGCACTCATAACTTAAGACTGACAGTCAGATTATATTGAAGAATGCGAAATCCTGAAGTAGGATTGGAATGTAAAATGCTGTCGCTATGACAACTGCCAATGCCTGAGTGATTTGAGACAGGCGCCTTCGGGTAATCACATGCCAATGCCATCATAACCTGAGAGATGGCGCTTTCGGGCGGTTCAAACCTGTTTAACCTTTGCAAACAGGAACCTGATTACAGGTTAAGGTCCTTTTCTACATCACTTCACACTACCAAACTCCTGATTTACTCATCCGGCATTTTTGGCCTGATTCTCACCCTGAGGGATACTTTCCCTTTGGGACGGTTCCCTTTTTTCATAAGGAATCGTACCCATGCATTACACCAGAATGATCAATCCGCTCGCGTTACTGAGTTGTGACTCACCCGCTTCTGCAAAAATCATTGTGGATTACGTTAAAACTCAGCTTAACGTTCGTCTGGATAACAAACTCATGGTCGACGCAGATCCTCAGGTTCCTGCTGACGGCCTTCCTGATTACCTGACTTTTCTCAGACATGTCGCGCATACAGTTGGTTTTGCAACTGAGCATGGCTTCATAAAACATACCTTTGTCGAAGAAGCAGTGAGCGAGCTTACGCTTCTGGGGACAGATGTTCACAGTCTTCACTGGAGTACGGCTTTTCTTCAGGGCGTTATTAGGTCTCGCGAGGAAAAAGAGCTGGACGAAGCTACAGACCAGTTGCGCGAAGTGTTTTATCAGAGCGCCCATTTCTCTGACATCGCCTGACGGCCTTATTAGTCGAATATTGACTCACCCTAACGGGACTTCTGTCCCTGTCAGGGACAGGATTCCACAACTCTTTAAGGAATCCTTTATGAACGATTTAATTCTCAACGAAGATTTTCATATCCGTGCCAGCGAGCGTAATGCTCACAAAGTTGCACTGGCTAAAGCGGAAGGTGAGCTACTGAGTATCGCCGCGCTTCGCCGGCTTGACCTTAATACCGGGACAGATGAAGACGGCTTTCCGTATTACGTCTGGGATATGGCTTCTGTTGCCCGGGAACTGGCTGAACTGTATGTTCGAAAACTTATACCGGGATCATGGGAGGCATTCTTTAACGACCTTTGCCGCATGGCAGAAGGTATTGATAAAGAAGCCTGGACATATTTCTACAAAAGCGCAGTCAAAGACGAAGAGTCCTTTCTGGCTATGGAACGCAGCGATGCTGATTTCTGACGTGGTGCACTGAACCCTATGGGGACTTTCTCCATACGGAGGTGGCAGTGTTTTCTGAATGAAGCCAGCTTATAACTGATGTACCAACCCATGCGGGGACAACCTCCCTGCATCTGCGGTGATGGTTTTCTCCGCATTAACTAAGGAGAAAACCATGAGCAGTATAATACTGTTGTTTATCACCCATACCACGCGCGTCCTCAGCCGCATTTCAGAAGCAATGCGGCAGCAGCAGGCCGAATGGTTTACCAACCGCAGCGGTCACAGCAGTTTCCGCGCCGAGGTCGTTCAGTCTGAAGGGGGTTTTACCGCCATCATTTCACGCAGAACGGGCTACAGTTCGCGTGACTGGCAGTATCAGCAACTGGCCAGCGCCGGTCAGTTTGCCTCCGCACGTAAGGCTTTACGGGCAGGACGGCAGATGGCGCAGCAGATGGCCTGGCTGCGTTACCGTTTCGACTGAATCAGTTCTGACTGATTAACACTTCCCGGAGGGATCTTCCCTCCTGGGGAGGTCTCCTCCTTATTAATTTAAGGAGTCCTGATGATTCGCTTTACCTCAACCGAATTACGCCCGCTTTTATCCCAGCAGGGTGGTATGCAAAGGCCACTGCTGCTTGAAAAGAACCTTGGTATATACATCCGGGTTCCGGATGACCGAAACCCCGGCGAATGGCTCAGAGCATGGGCGGAAGGCTGTAATCCCTCGAAAGATGCAAACTGGTCGGAAAATGCAGACCTGTTAATTCCGGAGAAGGGATACACCTTTCAGACCTTTATGGAGCAGAGCAAATTCGATGCCGTTCTGAACGAACACCACGATCTTTTTATGATGCCATCGGCCGGTCCACTGGGGACTGGTATGACAATTCGTAAAGAGACCCGTCCGCCAGAAAAGGTGTATGTCCTAGTGGAGGAATATCGCAGCAATGTTCGCTGGCTCTACGATCAGTCCCTCCGGCATTTACCTGCCTGTGGGGGGAATGCGGAACGTCTGAGCTGGCGATCGCAGGCGCTGTATGTGCTTGACAGGGTAATCCGTCTCGACTGTAAACGGGCAAAACCGGCTGATCGTGCGATGTTTGAGAGTGCGGTTCGCAGCGTGCGCAGCAGCGTCAACGAGGTGATGTCTGATGGCTCTTTCCGTTACGCGCGAACCCGCCGCTAGGTTGTATTACTGACTTTCTCTGACTTTTTTCCACTTCCGGTGGCGTATTCTTCCGCCCCGGGGAGGATGCGCCCTTTTTTACAGGTTGCATCCTTATGAACAAATCCATTCGCGGCCGTAAGGCCGCGCCGGCTCAGAAAGCCGATCTTTACCAGCAGGTCACCGACAAAATCATTGCCGCCCTAGAAAAAGGGGTGCCACCGTGGCGCCGGCCGTGGCGTTCTGCACAGAACGTACATGGCAGCGCGTTACCGGTGAATGCCACAACCGGCCGCCATTACAGCGGAGTGAATATACCCTTGCTGTGGATGTCTGCTGAAGAGCGGAGATTTCCATCCGATCGATGGCTGACATACCAGCAGGCGAAAGCCGTGGGTGGTCAGGTGCGCAAGGGTGAAACCAGCTCGATGGCCATCATCTACAAACCGTTTGAGAAACAGGCCCGCGACAGCAGCGATAACCTGCTGTTCCGGGACGGTGAACCGGTCATGGAGCAACTGGCGATGCTGAAGCAACTGCAGCTTTTCAACGTTGTCCAGTGTGAAGGGCTGCCTGAGTCTGTCAGAGAGGAAGTTGCTGATTCATCTCCTGCAGAACAGCCGGCCGGAGTTAGCACGACGCAACTGCATCAGGTGCAGCAGATACTCAGCGCCACCGGTGTCGGCTGTGACCATCGCCGACAGGACCGCGCTTTTTACCGGCCGGGTGCCGACCGCATCGTGATGCCGACGGCTTCACAGTTCCGGACGGAGGCGGATTACTGGTCCACGCTGTTGCACGAGCTGGTGCATGCCACTGGCCACGGCAGCCGCCTGAACCGGGAAGGTATTACTTCGTCATCACGGCAGTTTGGTGATCCCGTGTACTGTTTCGAAGAGCTGATAGCGGAAACTGGTAGTGCCTTTCTCTGTGCGCAGCTGGGTATCACCGGCGACGTACAACATGAAAGCTACCTGGCCGGCTGGCTGAAAGCCCTTCGTGAAGACAAAAAAGCGATTTTCCGCGCCTGCCGGTTTGCCCGGGAAGCGTCGGAATTTTTACTGCAGCCACTGAACCGACAACCGGAACAGGCTGCTTAACAAGAAACTTGATGGCCCTGGTCATCAGCATCCCCAGAGGGTATCTCCTCAGGGAGATGCCCTCTGTCTAACCTAAAGAGGAGTAATAACTATGTTTTCATGGTGCAAAAATCGTCTGGAAATCACTGCGAAATCTGTTTGTATTGACGTGATGCAGTCCTGGATTGCCGGCACTGAAACTCCGCGTTATCGACATGCCATACGGCAGGCCATAAAGCTGTTTCTTGCTGGATGTGCCGGAATACTTAAGCCAACAAAAGCGACAGAGTTTACTGCTTATCCGATGCTTACGGCCGCCGGTACGGGGGCTTCTACTTCGGCAAACCAGGCGTTCCAGCATTTCCTGGAATTAATGGAAAAGGATGCGTGGCTCGACAGCGCTACTATTGCACGTATGGAGAAGATCTGGGTTCAGTCCGGCCTGGAGACACTTAAATGGGAGAGTATTCCAGTTTCATCGCGCCAGATAATGTCCCAGTTGATGGCTGTTCACTATGCTGACTGGTTTGGTGTTGCCAGCTTCGGGGAACAATTCGATCCGCAGGAGCGTTGGGAGTGGCTTAGTATAATGCCGGCCGCGAGTTGTCCCTGCGATATGCTGATGATAATGCCGTCACGTCTTGCAACTGAGTTGAACGGTAACAGTGGCTTGTTCCGGGGGCTTAACACAACTGCAGATCTTTACACGCAACTGTATGGTGTGGAATTCCCGGCTGGTCATAAAGCCAACTGGAGCCGTGAATCACTGGGCACGATATTACTGACGTTTGATACCCCCTGGTACCCGCCGTCTGGAGAGGTTATGGGTGAGATGTCAGAGCTGTTTGACTGTGAGATCCGTCATTACTGGAAATCAGAGGATGAAGGTTTTTCCGGATATAACTGTTTTGACCGCGGTGATCACGTTGACAGTGGCCCCTGGCCGGAAGAAATGCAGCAACTGAGCAACGGTGAAACAGCAAGAATGTACCTTGTCTCTACGGAAACCACAGCGGTAACGCCATATGTGGCGCCAGCGGCACAATACGGGGGCATTCGGGCCTGACACTAAACCAGGATAACCCGGGCTAACCGGTTCAACATACTGGCCACAACACTTGTTGTGGCTTTTTTTCACCCTGACGGGAAACACTGTTTCCCTGTCAGGGGCGTGTTTCCCGTTAAAGGAGACATGCATGAAAAATCTTATAAACCATGAAAAGGCGTTCATTTCCCTTTTCAACCAGACTGCTCGTTATCACCATCGACATCAGGTTTTTGAAGACTTCGTCAGTTGCAGCGTTATTGCTCTTCAGAATGCCCTCAGTTTCTGCGAAAAGCGGGAGCAGAAATATCTGCGCATAGTTGCACGTTATGAAAAGAAGGATGTAGTCCGCATGGCAGAATTGCTGGCCCATGTTGTCAATGGGCTGGATGATTCGCCGGGGGATTTTCTTGGACAGGTTTTCATGCAGCTTGAACTGGGTGATAAATATCGTGGCCAGTTTTTTACACCATGGGATGTGGGCATAATGATGGCGCGCATGCAGCTCGGCAACGTGGCTGATAATTTTGCGGACAAGCCTTTTATTACCCTGTCGGAGCCAGCCTGTGGCGCGGGATGTATGGCGCTCGCATTTGCCACTGTGCTGCGCGATGCCGGTTACTCACCACACCAGTATTTGTGGGTTTCAGCTACTGATATCGATCCGCTGGCTGCGGGTATGGCTTATATTCAGTTAACGCTATGTGGAGTGCCAGGTGAAGTGGTTATTGGCAACTCTCTTTGTGATGAACGACGTCGTGTGTTGCATACGTTTGCGCATTACCAGGGCAACTGGCCTGGTCGTTTACGTCATGTCCTGAATCAGGCCGCCTGAATAATAATAAGCTCCCTCCCGGGTAATGCCGATCACTTAAGATGTTTTGAGTGAACGGGATACTGGGTTTTTGAGATTCGAACGGTCCTTTCTTTGGGCCGTTTTCTCTTTTCCTGCAGGATAAACTGCTTCACGTTTTCCCGCATCTTTCTCAGTTTCGCCGGGACTGTTCCCGGTTTTCCCAGCGAGCACCAGATTAACTCATCCTGTATCAGCCTCATTGCCATCACGAAGCTTATCCTAAGTGGCGCTACCTTAGCTTCCCGCGCTATCTGGCTCATTTCCATCCTTATCAGGTTGTAGGCCGTCAGTAGAGCCCAGATTTCCTGGTAAATTCCGCTCACTTTCTGACTGCACAACAGCGTGGCCGTGCTCAGCTGGAACTGTTTCAGTTCCCCGTAACCATTTTCTATACTCCACTGCTCCTGATACACATAGCGCAGCGAGTCTGCAGGATACTTCTCCGGCTCTGTCAGAGAGGTAATAAAACCTTTGTAGTCACTTGATTCGTGGTCACATTCGATCAGTCTGACCTGCCAGTACTCTGGCAAAGAGCCATCCTGTTTTCGCGCCTGTGGGGAGACCAGCATTTCCACCAGATGGTCGCCGTTGCCGAACGTCTCCACTATCCGGTATTTTGTGTTGCCCTTCAGGGGGACCAGCCAGTGTGCCTCAGGCTGTTGGCGCTGCCAGTTAATCAGCAATTCGGCTGACTGGTAGCACCGGTCGAACAGCGTCAGGCTGTTTACCTGAGGATATAACTGCTTTGCATAGCTAACCTCTCCCGAGTTTGCCGGGCCAAATTTCACATCGTGGATCAACCGGCTACGTAACTACATCAGGGCACACAGCCTGACCATGGGATACTCCGTATGGCGGTTCGGACGATGTTTTATGTATTCAAAATGCCCGGAAA
Organism: Lelliottia sp. RWM.1; assembly: GCF_016859735.1. Taxonomy (NCBI): domain Bacteria; kingdom Pseudomonadati; phylum Pseudomonadota; class Gammaproteobacteria; order Enterobacterales; family Enterobacteriaceae; genus Lelliottia; species Lelliottia sp. RWM.1. The sequence continues at coordinate 7,058 of NZ_WLVC01000056.1, forward strand.
GCTCAGGTGTATCTGGCGTACGAAAAAGCGTGCCGTCGACAGCAAACAGCCGTAACCCGTGCCAGAGATCATCTTTATCTTCCTGCTGAGTCCAGTGCCGGGCGGTCAGGACGAAAAGCTCCCGGAGGGGGGCATCGCTGAGCCGCTGACGGGCCTGGGCGATGGAACTGGCGGCGAGAGTATTTCCTTCCTGAGAACTCAGCACTAGGTCAAGTTTTGACACAACATCGGTGATGGTAAAGGCCCATGCCCACAATCAGCCAGACCATAAGTTCAGCGGGAAATTTACGTTTTCGGATACTGGCTTTATTTGTGGAATAAAGGACCTGAGAAATCCATTCAGGAGGAATAGCTTTCTGAAAGCAGGAGAGTGAAGCAGGTTCAGCCCATGTCTGGGTATCATCGAGCTATGTAGAAAGCATAAAAAAAGCCCCATCAGAAAATTGATGAGGCTATTGTTACCCACCAGCAGGATCGTTCAACCGATCATTTTTCTTAACCGATCGGTGTAACGCAATGAGGGTTTTTTGACTGCAAAGTATGGCTCGTAGAGCGGTGTATAATTAATACTTACTGCTGCTGGTGCGCCAACTTGGCTGCATTTTATCAAATAAGAGTCGCGGAATATTATGCTATATATATTCCTTTAGCTATTTAGTATTATCGTTGCCTGTATTTTTCCATTTCCCTTCCTTCAAAGCTTACTCTATCAATAAATATAACCAACATCTTCTTTTTTCGGAATAATGATGTTATTTTTGAAATGATATCGGATATAAAAATATAGATGTTTAGCGGGAATGAATATGCAGTGCCACTGGTAATGTTCGCAGATTTCTTTCTCGGTACAATTTGATTGGCGATTGTTTCCGGGATGTTTCTGTTGCGACATATATTATTTATATTTTCAGAGATAGTTGCCCAAGCTACGTCATTGTTTGTATTTTTTCCAAAATTAGAGTTTTTCAAACCGAAGATGATATCGCTAAAATTTAAGTCGCAGATTTGCGAGTTTTTTGCTTTGCCAAATAACCAGTTTTTATTTTGATTATTAAAAGCCGCAAAAAAAGAAAAGGGTTCATTTTGGAGTTGTACTGCAATATTTTTTGCTAATGGCGTGCTATTACCGGATGTCTCATACAGATCAAACTCAGGCCAGTGTTCCAGAAGCTTTAATTCTCTGGATGTTGAGTTAGCTCTTTGCTTGTTTACATAACCAATTGGCACAACTGGAGGAATATCATCTGAAATTTTTGCCTGAATAACTAATGAACGGTTAGTTTTGGAATGAATTTCTTCACTTCCTTCTTTAGAATATGCCAGCGTATGTCGGTATTGAATAAACAGATCACCGATTTCTGTTTTGTTTTCGATGATATTATTATTAATGTCGTACTGTTCTCCATGCAATTTGGCCAGAGGTATTTTATCTATCCACTGAAAATCAACATACAAATTTTCAAAATAGCTATGGCTGTTGGCTAAATCTGAAGAAAGTTCTCCTTCAATAGCTTTTATAACATTGATGTTGAAAAATTTATATAATGCTGCTAACTCACCATACTTTTTATTGCTATATGCTTTTCTAAGCGTTAAGTCTATCTTATTCATTTATTCTTCCTGCATATAAACTATGTTTTACAGAAATAACAGATATAAAATATATACCTTAAGTACAAACCAGATATTATACAGATAATACGCTGAATGGTCTGGAAAGCTACGTGTAGCAACAAAAAAAACCGCAATGTGGTAACATCGATCGGTTAAGAAAAATGATCGGTTGAACGATCCTGTGCGTAGACGACAATAGCCCCATCAATTTTCTGATGGGGCTTTTTATATCCTTTCTTCCTGGCTTGACAATACCCAGATCTGGGTTGAACCAGCTTCACTTTCCTGCTTTCAGCGGTCACTCCCTCTCGAGTGTATTTCTCAGGCTATTGAATCAACTCAAAAAACCAGCATCCGTAAGCGCAAATTCCTCGCAGAACTTGTGGTCTGGCTTATCGTGGGGATGGGACTCTACCGCGATCGCCCCATTGCTGATGTTGTCGCAAAGTTAGACCTCATTCTGAGTTCACAGGAAGGTGATATGCTGGCGGCAAGCTCTATCGCACAGGGCTGTCAGCGGCTCAGCGATGAGCCTCTCCGCGCACTGTTCGCGCTGACCGCCTGACACTGGACTCAGCAGGAAGATAAAGATGACCTCTGGCACGGGTTACGGCTGTTTGCGGTCGATGTCACTCTCTTTCGCACCCCGGATACCCGGCAGGTTTATTACGTTATGTTTATCAGGTGCGCTGGAGTATCGAAAATGGCTATGGAGAGCTGAAACAATCCCAGCTAAGCACCGCAACATTACTGCGCAGTCAGAAGTGAGCGGAATTTACCAGGAAATCTGGGGGCTACTGACGGCCTACAACCTGATAAGGATGGAAATGAGCCAGATAGCCCGGGAAGCGAAGGTAGTACCGTTACGAATAAGCTTCGTGATGGCGATGAGGCTGATAGAGGATGAGTTCATCTGGTGTGCGGTGGGGAAACCCGGAGCAATCCTGGCAAAGCTTAGAAAGATGCGGGAAAACGCGAAGCAGTTTATCCTGCAGGAAAAGAGAAAACGTCCCAAAGAAAGGACCGTTCGTATCTCAAAAACCCAGTATCCCGTTCACTCAAAACATCTTAAGTGAACGGTGTTACCCTCCCGAGGGCTTTTGAATGGTTGATGAGGCAGCATCTTGCTACTGGCCGTTATAGTAGTCTTATCTGAGATGGCATTTCTCCGCGAACGAATTTGATGGTTAGCGGAGCATCAGTTCTGACCTGCAAAAGTGCTTTTACTTCCTCTTCAATTTCAGGCCAGTACAGGCCTGTTTTCTTATATGCAGGGAAAAAGAAAAACCTGATAACGGCAACGATCCTGTTCATCCAGTTTGCCTTCACGGACTTTTGGATGCATTCAAACTCATCCAGTGTCATAGCGCCAATTTCCTTCCCGTTGGCTTCGACTACCCAGAACACATCTTTCATTCTGTCACCTCATCGTTAAGGCTTTCCCGTTTATCCGCATCGTCTATTAAGGTGTTTGCCTGGAGATGGCGAAGTGCGAATTCCAGTGAGGGAAACTCCATTGTTTCCTGACGTGACATAAAGCGATCTGTGGCGATGCCATATGTGCCTGTTTCGATGTTAAAAACGAAGCTGTGGCAGCAGCCCACAGCGGGGTAGTTATAAATCATTAACGATTTTTCTTTTCGCTCATCAGCAATAAGATACGGCAGAACAAACTCCACCATGTGGATTTTTTGCTCCAGTTCTTCCTCAGACTTTGTTGTGAAACCGATCCCGTATACTGACTGTCCGGTATAAATATTGCCGAAGGCAGTCAGACGCAGACCTGCGATCGTACCGACCCATTTATCACGGTATGCTCGCATGGTAGTTGAGGCATCCTCACCCATACTAAATATTCCATGCCAATTGGGAGCATCTCCCCAGCTCGCTATGACGAGTTCATCTCTCTGATTTTCAAGGTCTGCAAGGTAGTCTTCGGCTATTTCCAGATTTCGTTCTGCACGTCTGACTGAGCGCTCGCGTTTTGAAATAACCTCTGAGGCATCGCTAATCAGCTTTTCAATGGCTTTGATATTTTCACCAGTTTGTAAACTGGACACATCAGTCTTCTGCGATCGTGGAGAAGGTGACTTGTTCATTGTCCGACCTCCAGGCTAACCTCCGTACCGCGTACGACTTCCGGAATTTGTTTCCACAGGCGCGCGGTCCATTCGGGTTTAAGATGCTCCGGATTGGAGGAACGATAAGTTGCTGTCACGTTGCTGTGTTTAGCATCGCCTGTGACTTCTATTGTCAGACGATCATTAGTTGCCCAGTTCCGGCTCATGCGATAATAAGACCCCGGTTGGGCTGACCAACTGGCACCTTCTGAAATTGCCGATGCTGACCAGCCAGCATTTCCCTGGCCATTGTTTCTTGCTGCTGAAACGTCTTCATCAGAGGGAAAACCATAATGCTGTTTCAGCCGTAGTGCAGCAGTATCTACGCCGACTGGCAGGCTGAATGCCTGGGTAATCTCATTACGTTCAGCCTGTTTGTCAGAAGTATTCTGCTCTCCAGGTGATATCATCGTGCTGACATCTGACAGTTGTTGCTGAAACTGATTGAGCTGGTTCTGGCTACACCCCGCAAGAGCCATAAGTACAAAAGAAATACCTGAGCAAAAAATTAATTTTTTCATAGTGTTCTCCTGAGGACTACCAGGGCTGTCAGTAAACAGCCCCTTCATTTTGCTGGATCAGAAAGTGAATTGAAGTTGTGCAACCGCCCCGTAGGTACGATCAGTGCCTGCGATACCCGTGATATCCAGGTGAACCACATCAAATGGAGAAAACCCAAGGCCGGCAGTGAAAGCATTGCCTTCTCCGGAAGCCATATTCTGGCGGTAACCCGCGCGCACCTGCATCCAGTTCCAGGCATTAATCTCGGCACCCAGACTTGCAAACTGACGCTTATTATCACTGGTGAAACCACTCGCTTCAGTCAGGTCGACATCGAGCGCGGTTGTGATGAAGCTGTTGTGCCATGAGGCGCCGGCAGTGGCCTGCGGTTTAATCTTGAACGTTCCCTTTTCACCATTGACTTCTTTGGTATCGATTGAGCGGGGGATGATATTTTGTACGGCCAGACCGAGAGTCCAGTTATCGTTCAGGTTTGTGGACAGACCGACATCGGCGTTAAAACCGGTTTTGGTATTGCGGTACTCACTGGAGTCAATGTCGTTTTTGTCAAAATTACTCACGGAAACGTTGTAGTTAAACAGGTCAACGCGTTGGTATTTTGGTGTGATACCAAAGGACCAGCCATGTCCTGCAGTTTCGAACTCATGCGCCATGGCCACGCCGACATCGGTGATCACAGCTGCACGACCATAGGCTCTTGACGTAAGTGAGTCAGTATCCACTGCTGAAGGGGGGATTGTGCCATCGGCGACCTTGTCGAGGTATTCCAGGTCGTGATCGCTGACCTTACCATCGACAGAGACAGTACCCCATGATTTCACCACAACGGCGAACGGTAGTGTCTGGTTCGGCACAGTTGCAATAACTGAAGCCCCGACCTGGCCGTTCGCATGTGTGTTTTTCAAATCCTGAAGCTTACTCTTGAGTGCCGCGGCGCTTTCGCTGACACCGGACTGATTAGCGACGGCGCTGTCGAAACGATCCCAGAGGTCCTTAACATCATCCGCTTTATCCACGGTTTTATCCGGGTCAGAGACCTGGGCGCCCACCGATGGCAGCACCAGGCTGAAATCATCGGTTGGTCCGGACGTAGTTAACAGGGCAGGGTTAGACAGAGCCGCAGTGCCGTAGTGTGCAGATGCCACGCCGGTGCCACCCATAGCATCACCGCGTGCTTCCATCCAGTTCGTCGCAGCATTAACCAACGGCACAGCGGTAACCAGAAGAGCAAGGGAAACGCAGCGTGTAATCATTGAAATTGAAGCTTTCATCATTTATATCCTTTGTCGTTTATGGTGTTTAAGGCAAAAAAATCCCCTGGCGCTGGCGCACCAATAAAACAATGTGTCTGACTAGTTATTTCACTTAATATTGGGGGCTGTTATTTGGCTAACAAATTTACTCCATTCTGGTGTTATAAATTCCTCAGGGAAAAGAAAAGGTTCTCTTTCCTCTTCGGTCCAAATATTTTGAGAAAACTTACCTGACTCTGTTCGTTGAAGTTTCTGAATGTCCCACAGTGCAGCGGCCGGAAGTATCTTTCCTTCTCTCAGCGCATCCAGTAAATAACTGGATGCATAAAATGTGTCGAAACTGTTGAGAATATGCGCCCTGAAAAGAATATTGCTCATGCCAAGGAATGAATTAAGTTGTATTTTATAATTACCTGAAGATGGACAATGTCCGATACATTCAACTACACGAATTGTTGTCTTGTTAACGGTTTTATAGCGTCGAATAAAAATGTAAACATGCCCAGGTTCGTCTTTAATATCCGCTGAGGCGTATTGGTTCTCTCTAACCAGAAATATGTCAGGGCGGGTCAGGTTGTCGTCAAATGTATATTCCTCAATTCTTTTTTTTATTATCATGGCAACCTGCATCCAGTCGCTGAAGGCGGTCAGATACACTGGCCGGGGATCACTTCCTTCCAGCCATCTGGTACTTACACAGAACCAGTCAGATAACTGTTTCAGCAAAGGAGCAGTTAAATAATCCATCGTTCTTTCACGGCTTTCCAGAACGCTCAGGCCGATATTCCAGTCTGAGAGCAGGCGAGCCACGTCCAATACAGACAGACGGTGCTCATCCATCAGCAGCCAGAACCGTTCGTGGATATGTGTGATCACTGCCTGCCGGGGGGCAAGCGTCTCGCGCATGATACCCTCGACGAGAATATTGACGAGTTCAGCTGATGAAATACCCAGGCGTCCTGATACCAGTGTGACGAAATCCCTGACAGCTGGTTTAAAACGTATGGCAATAGGGCTGCCAGACGTTTTCTTTCCGTCCGACAGCTGGGCTACCAGCTGCTGCATGTTTTCATCCCGTTCAGTGATGATACTGGCAAGGATGGAGGTGATGTTCAGACGGTTCATATCATTTCCCGGTGTTGGCTAATACATTAATTCGACTTAAATTATTTATTATTGTATCCACTGTGGATACGTTACCGCGCACCAGAGTGGATGTATAACGATGAAAATCGATCGTTCAGATCGACTACATTGATGTAGCCAGTGTGACAACAGGTAAAAAATCAAAACAGGGGAAATTATTCTTTCGGATTTAAAGTTTTTCGTATGACAAGAACGGGCCATAACGTTCTGCACGGTACACGCCAGCGCCACTGCGCGAGAAGAATTTCCAGTTGCATAACTGCACGCGCAGCGGGTGTGAAGGGGACGTGTATGACATGGCTTCGGTAATGTCCGGCCTGAATCTGAAGATGCCTTCTGATACGTTTAATTCGATAAGAGGTCAGGAGATGGGAGGCAATCACGATGGTGTTTTCTCTATCACTGAGAGCTTCCTCTATACTTGTTAGCACTCCATTCCAGAACCATGCCACACGTTCGGATGAAATACTGACGGTTGGCTGGCCTGGCGACAGATGCACGAATATCCTTGAGCTGCGCTTATGATAGCTCAGGATGCAGGGCTGGTTGATGAGTCTGCGCTGCATCCAGTTCACCACTCTCAGAGAAAAAGGGGATATCAAAACAAGCCCCCAGATATACACCATCCCATCCTGATACCCCGTAATTAGAGCGATGAGCCCGTAACTCGCAAGACCCCAGCAGAGGATAATTCCAGAGACCACTAATCTTTGCATTCCTGTTGCTTCCCTCAGATTTCTGATGGCGCTTAAGGAAGCATGCTGATTAATTCTCTTCATCTGAAAACTGTGAACCGGCCTTTAAGGATTAATGCAAGTTCGTTTTGTTTAATCAGGAACTAAGGCTTTTGACTTGCAAAATACAACCGTCTCCATAGCGTAGCGTCAATTCGGAATCTGGTTATGGGGTGGTTATGCGTGGACTGAAATGGTTAACAGGCCTTGGGCTGGCAGTCGGAACGGAACACTCAGTAAGGCCATCCGTGCAGCCGGCACAAGCGGGAGGGTTCCGGAACGTACGATCCGGTCAGTTGTTACTGGGAACTGCGGAGCGACAGAAGATCGTCCGGATGTTGCGGGAAAATTGCCCACTGTCACAGTCAGCCTTTGATGAGTTCTGGCTAAAACCCTTAGAGCAAATGGTTGCTCGCGTTCAGGAAGTACCGGCAGCCTGGGCGGGGCCGTTCTCCACACCAGGGAGCTTTACTGACCTCAGTTTATCCGTGGCCGCAAGTGCCGTGAGGCTGGTACGCGGTATGATGTTACCTCCGGGAGCGACGCCTGAGGAGCAGGCAGAGCAGGGGCCTGCCTGGATATGCGCAGTGTTCTGGGCTGGGCTTTTTCATCATCTTGACTGGTTGTCGCAGATTGAAGGGAGCCTGGCGAACGGAAAAGCCTGGTGTCCGGGGATGGAAATACCCGGTGCAAACTGGCGGGTGCGTCCCCGGCAGGGGAGAACGGCTTCAATGAACGGAATGTACATTGCCAGTAAACTCATCCCGGATGCTGCGGCTATCTGGCTTCAACGCTGGCCGGCGATTTCAGGTGCGCTATTTTTGTACCTCAGCGGACAAAAAGCTCAGTCTGGAATTCTCAACAGCATCATCAGCGATGCGCTTGCCAGCGTTGCTTTTAAATCAGAAACCGTTTCTGGCACGGCAAGACCCCCTGAAAGCGATAACGTGATCACCACAGGGGAGAAAGGGGAGGAAGAATCCAGAACAAACAATATCCCAAATTTAATAGACGACGATATGCATCAAACGTCCAGTCACAAAAATATAACACCGGTTTCAGAGCCAATTAACATTGCATCAATAGGTTACGATACTAACCAGACAGGTGATTATGCTGCTAAGGATGTTATCGGTCAGGTTACGTTGCTTTCGGCATTTGATAATAATGATACACAATCATCCGATGACCGAACAGGTGATGAAACTGTCACGGATGAGTCGGTATCAACCGCAGAGTTTCTAAGCGTGCTTGACCAGATGTCTGGCTCCAGTGCTCCTGATGTTGAAGCGAAGGTTGGAACTACTTCTTCTGAAGAGCCTTCGCTGGTCGGGATGGAATCTGGTACCCCAGGAGATAAGTTTCTGGACTGGCTGAAATCCTCAATCCTTGACGGTACGGTTAGTGTCAATGAGGGCGAGAGTTTTGCACATATTCTGGCTCAGTTTGTATTCATTGTTTCACCTGAGTGTTTTTTTAAATATTTATCGCTGAATACAAATGAGTCACTGGATAAATCGGAGTTACAAAAAAGCTTTGAAGCTCTGAACGTTCATTATTCACGAAATGGTAAAGGCCTCTGGCATTACCATAAATACGATACGCCGGACAAAAGCGGTCGTTACACCAAAATGTCAGGATACATGCTGGGTGCTGACATTATTTACAGAAAAGGAACCTGTCCATCGGACAGCGTATGGCTTGCACGAAGAAATTAATACTATTGCTTAAGTCAGAATAACAATATACGAGGTGAATATGAACAATGCATTTGAAGAAGTGCTGGATGATTATTTTTTCAGTAAATCTTTGCGCCCGGCTACGGAGTGGAGCTACAGGAAGGTAGTCAGATCATTCATTTCCTTTAGCGGGAAAGGTATTTCACCTGAGCAGGTTGATAAAACGCTGGTTTTAACGTGGCGCCGAAAAATTATCCATGAGGAAGGACTGAGCAGAACGACATGGAATAATAAAGTGACTCATATGCGCGCTATATTTAATCACGCCATCGTTAATGGGCTTGTAACGATGAGGGAAAACCCTTTCAACGGCGTAATCACCCGACCCGATGTCAAACGCAAAAAAACACTGACTGATGTACAGATGAATAAAATTTATCTGCACATGCTGGCAAGGGAAGAGGATGAACGGATTGGTATGATGGAGTTAAGAAAAAGCGCCTTACGGCCAGCATGGTTCTGGCTAACGGTACTGGATGCATTGCGGAGGACAGGAATGCGCCAGAACCAGCTGCTGCACATTCGCCTGGAGGATGTAAATTTTGAGCACCGCTGGATTAATCTCCGGCCTGAGGGTTCCAAGAACCATAAGGAGCACCGGGTTCCGATTACTGAAAACCTCCGCCCCAGACTTGAAAGGCTCTATAACCTTTCCCTTGAGCGTGGCGCGAAGATGCAGGACCAGTTGTTTAATCTTTCTCGCTTTGATGGCCGGAAGAATGAAATCAGTAGCAACATGGATTATCCGCCTTTGCGTGCGTTTTTCAGACGGCTTTCACGAGAATGCGGTTTTACAGTCAGTCCGCACAGGTTCCGACACACCATCGCGACTAACCTGATGCGTTTACCGGATCGTAACCTGAAGATGGCACAGGACCTGCTTGGTCATTCAACACCGGCGGTCACGCTGGAGTATGTTGAAAGTGACCTGGATAAGGTCCGGGACATGCTGGAGGAGCTGGATGCGGCATAAGACTAATCTTAAGTTAAATCTAAGTTGATGAAATTAAAAATGGAAAAAAAAGGGATGTTTGCTTTACAAAAGATTGACACAGGGAAGATCTGAGGGTAAATACGTTCGTGAAGTAAATTGTGGGCGTGAGAAATCCAGAGGATGATGTGAACATCCTCTGGATTTAAGTCCCGTGTTCAACTGATGCGGTAATACAAGTACCAACATCATGCCGTCTGGGGACTACTGTCTTGCCCGTTAAGGATCTCATCTCTTAACGAACAGGCTCTGAATAAGTGGTGCCGGACTCGGAATCGAACATGTATACAATCCTATGTTTTATCAAATAAAAATAAGTATGTAGTGTTTTTTACCAACGTATATTTACCAACAAATCATAGGTGTTGTCAATTTAAATCAATAAGTTACGCTATTATTCGTTAGTAGACATCAGTAAACATCGGTTTTTAGATAGTGTAAACATCGTGTTGTCAAATAAAAAAGCACTTTTTGCTAAAAATGATAACTAATTGTTTTTAATTAAGTTATCTTCTTTTATCTCCGTTTCCACTCTAAAAGCCATGAAAATGCCAAAAATAGGTGTTGATCGTCATAAGCGATATTCGAATAATACATTCCATCAAATAACAAAAGGAAAAATATATGAAAGAAAAAACAAAACTAATCCGTATCTCTGAGGTAATCGATCGCACAGGATTTTGCAGAGCTTGGATTTATCGACTGATTAAAAATAATAGTTTCCCGGCTCCCGTAAAAACAGGTGAACGATCTATCGCATTTATTGAAAGTGAAATCGATGCGTGGATTGATGAAAAGATTTTTTATTCACGTAATCAGGCTGCGTAAAAACACTCTCACTTACTATTTGTTATCTTGAATATGATTACACTATTTATAGTGTAAAACGTCTAAAATCGCATACAGAGCGTTTTAAGGCTATATATGGAAAATATTAAATACTTCGAGTAAAGGCCGGATAAAATCCAGCCTTTTTTGTTTTCTTTTATCTAATTGATCATGATGTTTAAAATATTTTTCATTCTATATTGACAGGTAATATATAGAGATCTATAAAGAATAAAGATACAAAAAAAGCCAGATATTAAATCTGACTTTTTAAGGACTAAAAAAGTTTTCGCTGACTTTTTTAAGTCTTGTAATCAGTTATACGAGAACGTGATTACAAATATAAATAAAGTATTATCTAATCAACTTATATTTGTCAAATCTAAATCCCAACTTTTTACAAGTCTTTTAAATACCATTTCCAGAACCCTTTTTAATCCTCAAAAGCAATAACGTTAAAACCTGTTGTATCAGGTATAAGAATGAAGGTTCCTCAAGTGATTGGCGGTTCTTATGTTATTGTGGCAGTGCCGGGTGATACGTAGCTGCCAACCTGAATCGCAATACCTAAAGTTTTTTAGAACATTAGTATAGCTTCTTTAGTAAAACGAGAAGTGTTTTAAAATAACAATGGTATTGTTTGCGTGGGTCGTGGGGGAAGTATCAGAATGGAAACGTTCTGAATATTTTCAAGACGCAATGAGCATCTTCTATCTTTCCATTTTTGGCGTGGGGGGTAGGGGGGGAATGCTTAAAGAAAAACTAAGTTTTCCTGACGGAAAACTACTACGACTGAAAGTCGCCATCTAAAACCCCAGAACCTAAGCTGATAAAATTCTAGTACTACTAGTACAAAAAATAAATAAAAATGGAATGGAAAACTAGAGCGGGAAATATAAAATAGTAAGGTGCCATTTTATCAGGCACCAATAAATATAAACTAAAGATATTATTTTTTCCTTGCTGTTCTTATATACCCATCCTTGTCATAAATCTTTAATCCTTCAGTATCTATTATATAATAAGAACCGAACTTATCATTGTTCTTTTTATATTTATTATCAAGTTTTGTTATTTTGTAGGTCCCACTACTACCATCACCATTTAATCGTTTTAAAAAATATCCTTGTGATGTTTTTGTTATTGTAAATGTTGCATCCAAAAATTCAGGCGAACCAACGTCGTCATACCATGAGCCTATAACAATATCTTTATCGCTTTTATCTGATACTGATTCAGGTAATTGCATACTTTTAAAGCAAACTGCCATTCGTTGTATATCACCTTTACTTATTAGAGCACCGCTGACCATATCAATATTATTTTTTAACATGAAGTTAATCAGATCTGGCTGACAAAATTTAACTTCCCATGCTTTAGTTATTGCTAAGTTTTGCAATTTAGCTGTTTTATCATGAGCAGCATTTGGCACGCTCAAAAGATTTTTTTCAGAGGTATCAAAATCCATTCTATACGCATTTAATGGTTTTTCAGTTGTTCGATATGATTTAATATATTTTATTGCTCCCTTTTCGGAAGTCGTCGATACTTTTTTACCGTATTCATCTAAACCATGATTAATATTATCAGCCCATGCTATAGATTGTGTGGATAATGTAAATAAAATGGCTAAGGTAAATTTATTTATTTTCATCATAGATCCTTTAAGGTATTGATGTTTATAAAATAGCATATTGGAGTTTTTATTGAAATCTTTAATTCGGCAATTGGTTTGTTGTTTTTATGTTATTGATTTTATTGTTGTTTGTAATGCATGGACGCCAGCAAAAGCAGAAAAACAAGTTTTCTACTTTTCTGTCGCCGCCGATCAAAAGCAGCGGCATTTTTTACGCAAAGCTACCTATTACGCACAGCTACCAATAGACAGTATATTATTTACCCTATCTTTTATTTGCTTTTTATTCGGCGTGAAGTGTATTTATTTATGTAGCCGCTATTGACTAGATCTTATTATCGGTTATTTATTTAAATATAAGTTGAGTTCAGCTTTATTTTTAGCTTTTCGGAAACTGAGGCAAGGTGTAATCCCGTAGCCGGTATTATACCCCAATCTTCGATTGGCCCTATCTCGCTTTGCTCGTAGGGTTGAAAAATATCTACCCTTCCGCCTATTCCCCTTATCAAAGGGGAGGCGGTAAAATCCGGTAGTTTTTATAAATATATATAGGAGTGTTTAAAATGAATGAGAATGATATAGATCAGTCCTTGCTAGAACTATTAGCAAGATATTTTTATTATATAGACCCAAATGAAGAAAATACAGCATTTCTTGAAGCAAATAAAGATGAACAAGATTTATGTTATTTTGTAGCTTATCGCTATATTAAAGAAAATAAAACTCAAGATCTTATTGATGCTTTGAAAGAACAAAAAGATGAAGATTATATCAAAGCAATGAAAGATTATGTTTATGGAGGTGGTAAATATGGATACAGATAGAAAAAGAGGCCGCAAGGGTTTAAATCACGCAGAACGTAGAGATATATCTATACAGTTTAGAGTAAACAAAGCAGAGTTTGACTATTTAAAAGAACTTGTGGAAGCCTCCGGCCTTGAAAGAGGCCATTACATTAGAAAAGAGATTTTAAACTCTGAACCTATTGTTAAAAGAAAAATGCCGGATTTTGAACAATCCTTGTTTAAGGAAATACAGCATCAAGGTAATAATATAAATCAGATTGCTAAAAAACTAAATACCAACGAAGACTTTAAACAATCTGTAGCCGCAGAAGCTAACTTTGCTATAAAGCAACTTATGAAAAGAATATTAAAGGCTTGTGAGGTTTATACTGTATGAAAGGAAACGTAGCTAAAACAGGGAGATCATTTAAAAATAGAGTTGAGTATATATTAAAAGATGATCACGATTTCATATGTAGCAACATGGCAAGTGATTATAATAATGTTAGTGATTTAACTGATGAGTTTAAAACTGTAAGCAGCTTTAGACAAGATATAAAAAAACCTGTTTTTCATGCGTTTTTATCTCTTCCAAAAAATGAACATTTAACAGATGAACAATGGCAGGAGATAGCAAAAGACTATTTGAAAGAAATGAATATTGATATAGAAAAGCATCAATATATTTGTGTGCGTCATAACGATACAGATAAAGAACATATCCATATTGTAGCCAATAGGATTGGTTTAGACGGTTCCGTATGGCATGGTCAGCACTCAGCATTTAACACAATAGCAGCTTGTGAACGTTTGGAGATAAAGCACGGCTTAACCATTACACAAAGTCTCAAAGGGCAAAAATCAGAGGTATCAGCACCAACCAAGAACGAGATCGAGCAAGCCCTACGCAAAGGTGAGAAACCAGCTCGTATCGTTCTACAGAACGCATTACAGGCGGCTATGGTAGGAAAACCAGACCTTGAGACATTCATAGACAGACTGCAGGCTGTAGGCATCGATCCGGCCTTCAACGTTGCAAGCACTGGCAACGTCGCCGGAGTGTCGTTTGGTATCAAAAATAATGAAAAAAATATTTATTTTAAAGGCTCACAGTTAGGTAAAAAATACAGTTGGAACACTATTAAAGGCAAGGTGAAATATGACAAAAATAGAGATGATGAACTCATTAGAAGATTCGCAGCAAGAAAAACAGATGACGAAAATAGTATTGGACGATCACCTATTGAACCAAATATCAATGACGGTAGAACCATTATCAGAAACGATGATGATATTATCGGAGTCGGTCAGTACAGCATTAAACCAGACACAACAGACACTTACGAGGGTAAACAACTCGTTAGAAGCAACCACAACAGCTTTAAACTCAGCGAAAAATATAATAGACCAACAGGCCCAAAAGTTAGAAGAACAACACAAAAAGCTGCACAAGTACTCAACAGAGTTAAAAAACAATACAATAAAGAACCAATCAAAACTTATAATCAAGGTGGCTTCAATAGTAGGAGTTCTAAACTTAGCAGCGGTTCTATCAGTAGGATACTTGATCATGCAGAAACAGCCACAACAGCCACGAATAACTTTAGACTCAAAGGCCGTCGCAGTTTCAATAGTAGAGCAACTAAGATCGAAGAGATAAGAGAAAGGTTAAATATTAGAAAACCTGTTATTCAGCCCAAAAATAAAGAAAAAGTGATTAAAGAAGAAATAAAGAAAAAACCATTATATATGTTTGATTATGAAAATAGATTTAAATCCAAATTGAAATCAAACTTAAAAAAAGAAACATTAAAACTACAACAGCAGGAAGCAGAACAGAGTGTCAAATATCCAACCTTTAAACCAAAATAAAAGAGGCTTGAAACCTCTTTTATTTTTTAGTATTAAATTGTTATATATCTACATGCTTAAAACAGAAAGAACAGCGTTTAATGGTCGTTAGTCCTGTAAGTTCTTTAGCTTTGTTATAAGCAGACTCCTCTGATACAGAACATATTTTTTGATACTGGCCTGTTGTAAATCCAGTTTTTTCTTTATCTGATACTAAAGGATTTATAGCGAAACAGTTCACATGGTGGAGGCATGTGCTATTTATGTCAGATTTACTTGCCGTACCTTTGGCTTTCTCTAACAGGTTAACAACGTATCCTTCTGGATTATCGTTTAACCACTTTTTGTACGCATCTTCATTGTTATTGAAAATCACAGTATCCATAAATCCCCCTATAACATTTTAGCTAAGTCAAACGGCATAATATGTCTTTCTTTGTTTGCGTCCAAATAATCAGCCCACCATTGTATCATCAAACGACGCTGCGTAATATGTTTTGCTTTATGAGTATAAGCAGCACGAACATTGTTTTGCTCTTTATGACTCATTTGTCTTTCAATTGCGTCTTCAGTCCATATACCTGACTCAACAAGAGAACTACAGGCCATTGTGCGGAAACCATGCCCACAAATTTGAGTTTGAGTGTCATAGCCCATAAGTCGCAATGCTTTATTAACGGTATTCTCGCTCATAGGTTTACGATAATCATGACAACCGATAAATATCAAACCCTCACCATTGCTAATATCATAGCTAATATCTTTTAGCTCTTTTAATATTTCAATGGCCTGATGACTTAACGGTACATAATGAGGTATGCGCATTTTAGATCCTCTTTCAGAAAATCTAACGTTCTCGATCTCGTCTCTTTCTGGCGGAATAACCCATAAGGCATTTTTAAAATCTATTTCAGGCCAGCGAGCGAAGCGTAGTTCACTCGACCGAATGAAAACTAATAAAGTGAGTTTTAAAGCTAATACAGTGAGCCTACGGCCTTTATACGCATCTATACGACTTAAAAGATCAGGTATCTGCTCAAGTTCAAGCGCTGGATAATGCGTTCTTTTAGGTGTGATTAACGTGCCGCCAAGTTCATTAGCGGGATTATGGGTAATCATATCTTCTTGGACAGCATAACGCATAATAGCGGTAATACGCTGTTTTAAACGTGAAGCGGTTTCGTGTTGGCCCTTGCCCTCAATTTTACGCAGAGGTAGCAACAGATCGCGCGTAGTCAACTTGGTAATATCTTTTGAGCCGATAGCAGGGAAAAGATGATTAATAAGACTGTTTAAAATACGCTCACTATGCTGAGGTATCCACCGCTCACTAACAGACATTTTTTTGTGCCAATCACGAGCTACGGCTTCAAACGTAAAATCTCCTCGCTCTTCGGCCTTTACAGCTTTTTTCTGTTGAAGTGGGTCGATACCACTGGCTAACAGAGATTTCATCGCTAAGAGGCTTGTACGAGCTTCTGAGAGCGAAACAGAAGGGTAGGTGCCAATTGAGAAGACTTTTTGCTTACCATCATAGCGATAAGCCGCTTGCCAATACTTCGAGCCGTTAGGATGAACGAGCAGATACAGCCCTTTGCCATCAGAAATTTTAGTTGGCTTGTCGGAAGGCTTGGCGTTTTTTACAGCAATATCAGTTAAGCGCATAACAAGCCTCCTGTGCAAATGTTGGTAAAAATCCCATCGAACTGAGATTACCAACATTTTTACCAACAAATAGAGGGAGCTGCCAGTAGATTTTAACGGACAGTAGTAGACAACTGGAAGGGGATAACTTGTTGACTTTATAAAGCAAAACGGACGTCAGTAGACGTCCGTTTCTAAATGAGTGGTGCCCGGACTCGGAATCGAACCAAGGATTCGTTTCTATAGCAACGAAATCACCTAATAACAGTAAGTTACCTTT
>NZ_WLVC01000057.1:0-23906 GCF_016859735.1 Lelliottia sp. RWM.1
CATATGCCACCAACTGAATACGAAAAACAATATTATCAGCGGCTCGGAAGTGTCTAGATTATCTGTGGCGATTCAAATTAACAATTATATGAAAGAGTTACGGTGGGATTTTATGTCTGGATTAGTTAAATTATCTTATGTTATGTTCGTTGTATTGCTGACAGGATGTGCCTCTTCAGGCTATCTCGTGCAGTATGACAGCACACCCCAATCTGCAATGGTTGTATGCAATGGTGTTCAGAAAGGGTACACACCGTTAGATTTGTATTATCCGAAGAGTGCCATTTATGGGAACGGATATTTATCGACGGAGCCCTGCAAAGCCGTTTGGACAAGTGGGACCACAGCTGCATACCGGCAACAAATTACTACCTCAGATTACCCTGACGGTATCAAGTTGACAGTAGAACGACCGAGTACAGATGGTTACTCGGCTGATGCATCTGCTGATTATCAAATGAAAATGAACAACCAACAAAGACGACAGCAGAATTTACAAAGTTTCGATGAGTCAATGAAAGCGATGAGACCTAAGCAGACTTTCTGTAATCAGATTGGAACTCAGGTAATCTGCAATAGTTATTAAATAATTAATATTAAAAGTCTTATATGTTTTATGAAAAATAGTAAGTTTAACTAACGTAGTTTTCATAACTGATTAACTCTTTTTAACTGAGTCACTGATATCCTTATCGGTGGCTTTTTTATGTATTTCGCATATTTATGTCTGGATAAAAATTATCTCTTGCCAACTATAACGTGCGATTGGTGCAGACCTATAGGTATCTGTATATGGCGACACTTAAAGACCTTTCCAGTCAGTTACGGCAGTTGCAGAAGCAGATACCGTTTGCGACAGCGCAGGCCATGACCAGGGTTGTGCGCCAGATAGAGGGGGGGCAGAAAATTGCACTCGAGCGTCACCTGGATAATCCCACTCCATTTACCGTTAAATCGGTAGGCTCTGTTGGGGCCAGGAAAAACAACCTTCGGGCAAGGGTGTTTGTCCGTGATACTGCTGCTGGTTACCTCGAACCGTTTGAATTCGGTGGTGAGCATAAGCTCAATGGCAGCGCGCTGCTTAACCCCAAAGACATCAAGCTAAATAAATTCGGCAACCTGCCGCGTAATAAGCTCTCTCAGCTTAAAGCGAAGCCAAACGTATTCATTGGCGATGTCGGCGGCGTAAATGCAGTCTGGCAGCGCAAAAAACCAAAAACCAGAAAGGGGAAGAAGAGGGCAAAACGTTCTCCGAATGGCACGCGTCGGGATAAACTGAAACAACCCACACCAAAATTGCTTATCCGGTTTGGCGATGCACTTCCGGTGAAACCTACTCTGGGTTACATGGACAGAGCCAACACGATGGCAAACGCGTTATTGCCCTCTGCGCTAAACCAGGCGATAGCTGAGGCGCTCAGGACGGCTAAATAAGGTGGAGCCTATTATGGACGTATCGGTTAATGAATTATCAGGTCGTGTTCTGGACTGGTATGTTGCGAACACTCTCGGAATTGATCTGATTAAGGATATACCTGAATACCACAAGGATTGGGCGCTGACAGGGCCTCTGATTAAGATGTTTAATATTTCACTCGTCAGCAGTAAAAGTGGTGATTATTGCTGCTATGGCTTCCTGGACATTGGAGATTATCACTATGTCGATATATATCCTGACCAGGATTGCGATGCATGCGGCGATACTCCACTTTTGACGATTTGTCGTACGGTGGTCGCCAGCAAATACGGTAAGACCGTCACCGTTCCCCCCTTTGGGGTTTTGGGTCCTTCCTGAGCCTTTTGTAAGGCACGGGCATTGCGCGCCGCGGTGTTTTCCTAGCTACAACTTTCTGATTTGTGTCCCATGTCCCACCCTTGCGGATCATGACGGATGCCGCGCCAGCTCTGGCTATTCCATTTTATTCCCGTGGGACATTGGGGTGGGACATTGCAAAAATGTCCCAGGCAAATGTCCCACCCCCGAAAATGTCCCAGGTGATGTCCCATGACCACGATGAACCAGAGTCAGTACGCACAGCATTCAGGTGTTGATCGCAAAACGATTGGCCGGTGGATTAAAGCCGGGCGCTTCATTGTTATGGACGGCGATCTGATTGATGTTGAGGCCAGCGATGCGGCGCTGAAGCATAACCGCGATGGAAAGGATCCTCGTGCATCGAATGCGAAGAAAAAGAAAGCGCCTGTGGCCGGCAATGATGGCGGTGATGAGATTGATAAAACCGTCCAGCAGATCATGCTCACGGAGGGAGCCAGTCTGTCGAGGGAGGAAGCCGCAAGGATCCGCGAAAATTACATGGCTCTGCAAGCGAAGCTTCAGTACGAAAAAGACAGTGGCCAGCTTATTGAACTGACAGCAGCCGAGGAGGTTCTTTTCAATGCCTTTCGTCAACAGCGTGATGCCTGGCTTAACTGGCCGTCCAGGGTGGCGCCGCTAATGGCTGCTGATCTGGATATACCGGCGGACAGGATGACAGAGGTGCTGATTGAATATGTCCACAAACACATCTCAGCCCTCGGAGAGCCAGAGTTTAACCCGGCAGAAGATTGAGCGTCTTGAATTAAGCGTCCGGAAAGGCTGGACACCCCCGCCGCGAATCAGTGTGCCGCATTGGGCAGATGACTATCGTAAGCTGGCAAAAGAGGCAGGGAGCACTTCGGGGAACTGGGAAACATCGACAGTAGAAATTGCCCGCGGACCGATGCTTGCCGCGACGGAGTCCGGGGTTCATATCATTACGGTAATGTGCTGCACCCAGTTGATGAAGACAGCGCTGCTGGAAAACCTTTTTGGCTACTTTGCCCACCTCGATCCTTGTCCGATATTGCTCCTGCAGCCGAAAGAAGAAGCCGCTGAACAGTTTTCGAAAGAGCGTATCAGCCCGCTGGTAAGAGTGACGCCGGTGCTGCGTAAAATCATCGGTGATTCGAAGCAGAAGAGTTCGAAAGAAACCATTCTTTACAAGGCATTCACTGGCGGTTTTCTGGCGCTGGCGGGGGCAGGTAGCCCTGATAACCTTGCTCGTCGTCCGATTCGTGTCCTGCTGGCGGATGAGGTGGATAAATACCCGATAACCCGTGAAGGTGATCCCATTGCTCTGGCGGAGGAGCGTACCGCAACGTTTGGCCTGAACTGGCTTTCTGTTCGTGCCTGTTCACCGACGGTCGAAGATGAAAGCCGTATTGCTGACAGTTATGCCGATTCCGACCAACGCCGGGCATCAGTGGCTTGTCCGCACTGTGGCCATCGTCAGTTTCCCGACTTTTTCAAACACGTACAGTGGCCGAAAGAGGGGGATAAACACCTGACCAAATCAGCGCTGCTTTATTGTGAGTGCTGTGGCGCTGGCTGGTCTGAGGGACAGCGCCTCCGGGCATTACAGACTATTCGCTGGCATCAGACCCGTCCATTTGAATGTTGCGGAGAGCGGCATTCGCCGCTGATGGACTATGACCTGGCCTGGCGTGCGGCGGACAACGGCAGTGTTGAAAAGGTCTGGCAGTGGTCAGAGTCAGAGCGCCACGCGGTATATCGGGCTATCTGCCCGGACTGTGGAAGGGAGGCGATCGATAACCATCATGCCGGGTATCAGGCGTCTAAACTGTTCAGTCCCTGGCAAAAAGATAAACCGTCAGATATCGCTGAGAAGTATATCAAAGCGAAAGGGGACCCGGACAAAGAGCAAGCCTGGTGGAATACCCAAATGGGGCTACCTCACAGGCCAAATCACGGTAAGCAGCTTCCGGTAGATATTCTTCTATCTCGCCGTGAGGTTTTCCCAGCAAAAGTTCCGGATGGCGTTGCATTGCTGACGGCTGGAATTGATACCCAGGACGATCGCTTTGAGATTGAAGTAATTGGCTGGGGGAAAAACGAAGAGTCCTGGTCCGTTTCGCATGATGTTATCTATGGCGATCTCGAAACTGATGAACCATGGCGGCGGCTTGATGCGTACCTCAAACAAGTATGGCGTAGGGCTGATGGCAGGGGACTAACCATCATGGCGGCCTGCCATGACTCCGGTGGTCACCACACTCAGAAAGTTTACGAGTTTGCAAAAGAACGACTCGGGCGTCGTATCTGGGCCATCAAAGGTGAATCAGCACAGGGTGGGAAACGAAACCCAGTCTGGCCAACAAAAAGGCCATCATCGAAAAGCAAGGCGCAATTCAGGCCAATCATTCTGGGTGTTAACTCTGCGAAGGATGCAATTCGTGGGCGACTGCACCTTGAACCGCCATCGCCTGGTATGCCTGCAGCGGGATATATGCATTTCCCGGAGGATCGGGATATTGGTTACTTCAACCAATTACTTGCTGAGCGGCTCGTATACAAGATGGTTGCAGGGCAGCGTTTCAGCGTTTGGGAAGCTATTCCTGGTAGGGCTAACGAAGCTCTGGATTGCCGTGTTTATGGTTACGCCGCGCTCTGTGGGCTTATGCATATGGGACTGAAGCTTAATGTGCGGGCTGCCAACCTTGAGGCCGATCCAGACAAATTTTTACCTGCACCATCTGAACCCGAAGAACGTGTTAACTATGAATTGCCCGGTGCTGTAGTTAATGAAATTCCCGTTGAAAAACCACGTCGGAAGCGAATATCTCAGCTTCTGCCATAAGGAGCTGCTGTGTCACAAATCACAACGTTACTGACCGGAATGAGTAATGAACAATTAAGACAGGCGCTTAGTCAGGCACAACAGGCCTATATCGACCTGTCAACGGGTGCAAAAGGCGTTTCTTTTTCGTACACGCAAGGTGACGGAACCCGATCTGTAACCTATCAACAGACGAGTCTCGGTGATTTGCTGGCTCTTATCCAAACGATACAGGCCATGCTTGGAATCTCCAAAAGGCGTCCAATACGGGTGAGGTACTGATGAGTGTGCAAATTCTGGGGGCTGATGGGCGACCTTTGCCCCCCTCAACTCAGAAAATGAAATATGGGGCACTATCAGGTAGTGGAAGAGTTCCATACGATGCTGCGGACTCATTTAGCGATCAAATGGCTAACTGGCAGCCATCGCTGTGGTCACCAGATAATGAAATCAATATCTACCGTGACCGCATTGTTTCACGTATGCGGGACCTTGCCCGAAATGATGGCTGGGCATCTGGAACCATAACCCGCGTATTGGATAACGCGATTGGTGCAAACTATCGTCCTATTTTCAAACCCGATTACCGGATGTTGCGCCTCATAACGGGTAACAAGGCATTTGATGCTACCTGGGCTGATGAGTACGGAAAGGTTATCGAGGCGCATTGGCGTTCATGGGCTAACGATCCTGGACGTTATTGTGATGTTGAGCGAAAACAAACTGTGTCTCAGATGTTGCGGTTGGGCTTTCGTCACAAGCTGCTCGATGGTGATGCGCTTCTGGTCCTTCAGTACCGGACTGACCGTTTAGGCCCAGGGCGGGGACAGTACGCCACTACGCTACAAATCGTCGATCCTGATCGCCTTAGCAACCCGCAGCAAAATTTTGATATGCCTAATGTTCGTGGTGGCGTTGAGATTGATGCTGATGGGGCTCCAGTCGCTTACCACATTCGTGAAGCGCATATCGGTGGCTGGTGGAGTGGCGCGAAAACAATGACGTGGCAGCGTATTCCTCGTGAAACCTCGTGGGGAAGACCAATAGTGATCCATGATTTTGATATGGAACGCGGAGCCCAGCACAGAGGTATGGGGATTTTAGCTCCTATCGTACAGCGTCTGAAAATGCTGATTAAGTACGATGAGTCAGAGCTTGAAGCGGCAATTCTGAATGCCATCTTCGGGGCTTATATCGAATCGCCTTATGATGCTCAGATGGTGTCTTCAGCACTCGGCGATACAGGCGGAGGGTTTGGCGATGGTGAAGAGCTCAGCGCATATCAAACGCAGAGAACTGAATATTATCAGGATAAGCGCCTGAACCTTCAGAACGGTGCTCGCATTCCGCATCTTTTCCCTAATGAAAAAATTGTCACCCTGTCCGCTGCACGACCGACCAGCAATTTTGATGGTTTCGAGAGCGCGGTGTTACGCAATATAGCCGCCGCAACAGGGTTATCAACTCAACAGGTAACGCAGGACTGGTCAGATGTTAACTACTCATCTGCTCGTGCCGCCATGCTGGAAGCCTGGAAAACGCTTACCCGTCGTAGAGACGATTATGCAACCGGAACAGCACAGCCAGTCGCTTCAGCCTTTGTAGAAGAAATCCACAGTATTGAATCGCTGCCGTTGCCTGCCGGAGCGCCCGATTTTCTGGAAGCAAAAGCTGCGTATTGCCGCGCTCGCTGGATGGGGCCAGGCCGGGGGTGGATCGATCCTGTAGCAGAGAAAAAAGGCTCGATTCTCGGAATGAATGCGGGACTTTCCACACTTGAAATGGAAGCCGCAGAAAATGCAGGTGAAGACTGGGAAGAAATGCTGGATCAGCGGGCGCGGGAGATTGAGGCGTTCAAAGAACGTGGTATCCCATTACCCGAATGGGCTGAAGCAACCCCGGCAATGCAGCCAATAAATAACCAGGAGGCAAATTGAACCTACCACACCTGGCGCAGCGGTTGTTTAACACGCCGCTGGCCCTTCACCCGAGCAAAGCTGAAGTCATTATGGCGTCAGTCATGGACCGTTTTGGTATAAGCAAAATTGAATCCTCGCTCGCGATGGAAGATGACGATTGTTACGGCTACGACGACAATCGTGGACGTGAATCAAAACGCGATCCTGGTTATGACGTCGTCGCCGGGGTAGCGGTCATACCCATTTGTGGCACGCTGGTTCAGAAACTTGGGTCTTTGCGGCCATACAGCGGCATGACCGGCTACGACGGTATCCGGCAGGCTTTTTTGACGGCGCTGGCAGATCCTGATGTTAACGGAATTTGCCTTGATATTGATTCTCCCGGTGGTGAAGTCGCCGGATGCTTTGATCTCGTTGATGACATCTACAACGCCCGGGGCGAAAAACCCATCCACGCCATTCTCAGTGAGAACGCTTATTCAGCAGCGTATGCCATCGCCAGTGCGGCAGATCGCATTTCCGTACCGCGAACCGGCGGTGTGGGGTCGATTGGGGTCATCACCATGCACCTCGACTGGACCCAGCGAATAAAAGAGGACGGACTGAAGGTGACCATTATCACATTCGGCAGCCGCAAGGCCGAGGGCTCACCTCTGCGTGAACTGTCGGAAGAAGCCTTCAATGCTATCCAGCAGGATATCAACGCGATGGGGGAACTGTTTGTCAGTACGGTCGCCAGAAATCGCGGGATGAGCGCGAAGGTGATCAAAAGCACGCAGGCGGCCTGCTTCATGGCTGCCGATGGTGTCGAGATTGGACTGGCGGATGAGGTTTGCCCTCCTGATGCTGCGTTCAGACATTTACTCAAGAAAACAGGAGCCTGAAATGGCAAAGAAACCGTTTAGTTTTGCTCACCTTATTGGTCTGGGTGCTGCGGCCTCTGAAGAGGATGAAGACAAAAAATCCAAAAAAGCGAAGTCTCGCAAGGCAGAAGAAGAGGAGCGCGATGACGACGCAGAAGACGACGATGAGCGTGATGACGACGCGGAGGACGATGATCGCGACGAAGACGCTGAAGACGATGGTGATGATCCGGATGCTTCGGATGATGACGATTCGGACGATGGCGGTGACAATCGTAAAGAAAATAAAGCGGCTAAAAATGCCCGCATCTCTGAGCGCAAGCGTTGCGCACGTATTTTTGGCAGTGCTCATGCGGCGTCGAACCCGGCACTGGCTGCGTCCCTGGCCTTTAATACCGGCATGAGTTCGAAAGCCGCTATCAATGTGCTTGCCTCATCCGCTCCTACAGCACAGCCTCAGGCAACGCGTAAGCGCTCTCTCGATCAGCGTATGCAGGAAAGTCATAACGTCCGCCTCGGTCCTGACGGTGGCAATAAAACGGGTGGTAAATCAGCGCTGGTGAACAAAATGACCAGCCTCTACAACTCCACGAAAGGGGAAAAATAATGGATCAGTTTGGTCAGAATCCATTTGCACCGGGTATGAAAAGCTCACTTTTTGTACCCGATCAGTTAGTTGCCGGGACGTTACAGCTTGTCACGGATACCGGGATTATAACGGGTGGGGCGTTTAAGCGCGGTACGGTCCTCGGTGTTATTACTGCGAGTGGCAAATATACTGCCTGCGTTAAGACCGCCAGCGACGGCAGCGAAAAACCAGCGGCGATCCTCGTTGATGACGTCAATGCTGAATCTGTCGATCAGAGCGGTGGTCTCTATCTTATGGGCGAATTTAACCAGAACCGCGTCATTATCGATGCGTCCTGGACGCTCGCAACAATGAAAGCTGCCTTACGTCCCGTCGCTATTTTCCTGAAAGACAGTACTCAGGCCCCTGTAGCCACTTCCTGATTTCCCCCTCATCTCTCCTGGCGAATGCTTTAACCGGCAGGGGCTGACTCATTTTAATTTTTGCCAGCGTGCAGCTGGCATTATCAAGAGACTGACTATGGAAAATATTTATGATACCAGCGTGCTGGTGCAGGTTGTTCCTAACCTGAAAACCAGCCAGAACTGGCTGCTCGACCGTTTCTTTCCGAATGTCGTGACTTACGAGACTGAAGAAGTGGCGATTGATGTTGATGTCGGCCTGCGTCGTATGGCGCCGTTCGTCTCCCCGCTGGTGGAAGGCAAGCTGGTCGAATCCCGTAAATACCAGACCAACACCTTCAAACCCGCTTACATTAAAGACAAGCGAGCGCCGGACCTGCGCAAGCCAATTCGCCGACAGATTGGTGAGAAAATTGGTGGGGAATATACCGCCGCCGAGCGCGAAATGCTGAATCTGCAGTTCGAAATGGCTGACCAGATTGACATGATCAACCGTCGCCTGGAATGGATGGCGGCCAGCGCACTGGTGTCCGGCACTGTTACTGTTACCGGCGAAGGTTATGAAACTAAAGTGGTGAATTTCGGGCGTTCACCTGATTTGACCATCACCCTGAGTGGCTCGGATAAATGGCCGCTGACCGTTGCCGCTGGTGCGACCAACACCCAGCCTTCAGATGATATTGAAATCTGGCAGACCACTTTTCTGAAAGAGTCCGGCTCCGTCGCCACGGATCTGGTCTTCACAAATAAGTCATGGCGTGCATTCCGGCTGGATACCACCATCAAGGATAACGCCATCACATTCCCGGCGCTGAGCCCGTTTGGTAACCAGATTAATGCAGGTCCTCAGGCGAAGAAGGGGGCTATCTATAAAGGTCGCTGGGGTAACTTCGATCTCTGGTTATATAACGACTGGTTCATTGACCCGCTGGACAACGTCGAGAAGCCTATGATCCCGGATGGCGCAGTGGTTATGAGCGGTGCAGATCTGATGGGGACCCGCGCGTTTGGCGTTATCCTGGACCCGGCTTTCAACTACGGTCCACTGGCCTATGCGCCAAAATCCTGGGTGAAAGAAGATCCGGCCCAGCGTCTTATCCTGATGCAGTCCTCCCCGCTGGTTATTCCGAGCCGGGTAAATGCATCCCTCTGCGCAATGGTGGTCTGAGATGGCTAAAAACACGAGCACGCCGGCTCCCGCAGCCGATTTGAATGCGGACGACGCAGCACTCGATTTGAACGCCGATGGCCTGGTATCAGGCCCTGCCACTGCAGGTGAACGTCTGAATTCTGGTGCGAACGAGGAGGACCATCCTGAACCGGACGACAAGGAAAGCAGTGATGACGATGAGCCTGAGTATGTTGTTCTGAAAGGTAACAGTATTCGCCATGATGGTGATGTTTACCGTGAAAACAGCACTATTCCTGTCACTGGCAAGGATGCCATACGTCTGCTCCAGTCCGGTGTGATTGCGGATATCCGCGAACTGCGCAAACGTGCGCTGGCAGCTCAGCCTTCCGTAACCGTCACAACGGAGTAATGCCATGGGGGTGGACTGGGATCTGCATCTTCTGAGTCCGCTGCATGATGTCTTCGGCGATCAACACGAGTACCGTCCCCGAAACGGTACTTCCTTTCTGATTAACGGCATTTTTGACCGCGGTTATGCCCAGATAATGGAAAACCTGGACGGCGATTCAGCGATAAATACCACGAGCCCGGTACTGGGTGTTCGCGATGCGGAGTTTGCTGACTCTGGCAGGGCCCCACCAGTGGTCTCGGATCGCGTGTTTATCAAAACCGTGGGCGGGAAGCCCGTCAATTAGTTGTTCGTGGTGGCGAACGTCGAACCGGACAGCCATGGCGGCTCAAAACTTGTTCTCAACGTGGTGAAACAACGATGAATGCTTCTGACATTCGAAAGATGGTGGTCTCAGCCCTGACGGAGACCACCGACGCCGGCAGTCGTGTTTTTTCTCCACGCGACTGGCCGACATCCACGGTTATCTATCCGGCATTGCTTGTACAGACTCCCTTTGATCACAAGAAATCACAGGGGCGTAATACCCCGGCGTTTACCACTGTTACTACCGTACGTATTACTGGACGTGTTCAGGAATATGACGGGGAAACTGACGACGACGGCGCAATGAAGGCGGAGGAGGCACTGGAAAACCTGCGTGAACAGGTGGAGCGCGCGGTGATTAATAGCTACGAACTGACGCGGAACATTCAGAAATACGCGGAAGTTCGTTCAACCATCAATGTTGACTCAGAAGGAGAGGCCCATATGGGGCAGCTTCTGTTTGAGATCGACATCGAGCATTACCAGGGACCGGAAGATTTTTATCCCGTCCAGTCGGTTCCCCTTGAGGGCATGGATATCGCGATCAACATGCCGGACGGCACGACGAAACCCGGTATCAGCCTCAATCTTCAGGAGTAAACCATGTTTGTAAAACCGAATAACGGGCTCAGCGTTCGCTGCCCCGTTAAGGGCGTCCCATTGCCTAAAGAGGGTGCTGAAGTCCCTGACACCATTTTCTGGCGCCGGCGTCTGAGCGATGGGGATGTGATCCTGTCCAGTCAGAAAGAGAGCCTGCCAGTGAAACAATCCCAGCCTAAAAATGCGGGAGGATCTGAATGACTGTACCTTTCGCTCGTATGCCCGATAATCTGCGTGTGGGGTTGTTCTTCGTTGAGTTTGATAACTCAATGGCGAATAACGCCACGGCCACGCAGCGCACCCTGCTAATCGGCGGGATGCTCAGCTCCGGATCGTCCACACCGGGTATTCCACAGCGCGTTTCTTCTCCTGATACCGTCGGTGAACTGACCGGAAAGGGCGGGATTCTGCATGCCATGATGACGGCGTATCAGAAAAACGATACAGCCGCCGAAATCTGGATCCTGCCCCTGGAGGAAGACGCTGAATCCATGGTGGCAGCAGAGGGCAAGATTAAAGTCAGTGCTGCACCAACGGCTACCGGGGTGATTTCTCTCTACATTGCAGGCATCAGGATCCAGCTGACTGTTGTGGCAACGGATACGGTGGCTGCGATTGCCACTTCTCTTGCGGCCGCCATTAATGCGAAAAGCGCGCTTCCTGTCACCGCCAGTGCGTCCACGGATACTGTCACCCTGACGGCAAAAAACCTGGGCGCAGTGGGGAACGGTATTGACCTGCGCATGAACTATCTCGGTATTCCTGGTAATGAGTCAACGCCAGCCGGACTGGAGCTGACCATCACCGCCATGAGCGGAGGATACAGTTCTCCGGATATTCTCGGCGCGCTGGCCAACCTTCAGGACCGGACATTCGACTTTATCGTTAATCCCTATGACGACACCGCCTCGCTGGATGTGATGAAGGACTTTCTGTCTGATATCAGCGGTCGCTGGGCATGGGATAAGCAGCTGTATGGGCATTCCTTTGGCACGACGACCGGATCCTATGCTCAGCTCGGGACAAAAGGTGAAGTGCGCAATAACCAGCATGAAACACTGCTGGGGGTAAACAAATCACCGTCCCCCTCCTGGGCATGGTCTGCGGGATATACCGGCGCGGCGGCGGTGAGTCTGCGTAATGACCCGGGCCGCCCGCTACAGTCTCTGGCGGTTCTGGGGGTACTGGCTCCTGAGCTTCAGGATCGCTTTGAACTGACCGAGCGT
Source organism: Lelliottia sp. RWM.1 (assembly GCF_016859735.1). Lineage (NCBI taxonomy): Bacteria > Pseudomonadati > Pseudomonadota > Gammaproteobacteria > Enterobacterales > Enterobacteriaceae > Lelliottia > Lelliottia sp. RWM.1. The sequence continues at coordinate 12,062 of NZ_WLVC01000057.1, forward strand.
AACAACCTGCTGTACAGCGGTATCTCAACATTCACGGTTGATGATGACGGTACGGTGCGCCTTGAAAACCTGATTACCACGTACCAGAAAAACAGCTACGGCGATGAGGATGACAGTTATCTCGAAGTGGAGACACTGTTCAGCCTGATGTTTGTCACCCGCTACCTGCGTACGGCGGTGACCAGCAAGTTTGGACGCATGAAGCTGGCGGCAGACGGAACCCGGTTTGCGCCTGGTGCTGCGATTGTCACACCAAACATCATCAGGGCCGATCAGATTGCCGAGTACCAGACGCTGGTGTGGAACGGTTATGCGCAGGATGCAGAGGCATTCGCGAAAAACATCATCGTTGAGCAGAATGCCAAAAACGGTAACCGTGTCGATGTGCTGTGGCCGGGAACCCTCATGAATCAGTTGCGCATTTTCGCGCTGCTCAATCAGTTCCGTACACGGGCTGAATCAACAGGAGCTTAAACATGGCAGGTGATACGACTAACCGCCTGGCGGGAACCGCTTATGTCACGGTTAACGGTGTGACGGTGATGGTTGAGGGCTCGTTTAAATACCAGGTCGCCACCGTAAACCGTACCACCCTGGCCGGGATGGATGGTGTGCACGGTTATAAGGAGAAGCCTGTGGCGCCGTACATTTCAGCCCGGCTGCGTGACAGCGGCGGCACGAATGTCCAGGGGTTTAATAATCAGACGAACGTCAACGTGATCGCCGAGCTGGCGAACGGGAAAACCATTATTGGCCGTTCACTCTGGACGGTAAACGTCCAGGAAGTGGAAAGCGAAGATGCTGTATTTGATGTTCGCTGGGAAGGCCGGGACGTAACGGAGAACTAAGATGGCAGAGATTGAACGCGTCAAAATTATTCCATTAACCGTAGAACTGGATGACGCTGCGGGAAAAATCACCTATACGCAGCTGGAGCTGAAAGCGCCAACGCTAAGCCAGGCAGAGCAGTTTTATGAGAAACAGGCCGCATCCACGTCGCTTGCGGCGATGCGCCTGCTTATCGCACTGGTTTCCGGTACGCGTGAAAGCGTGCTTCAGCCGATGGATTTTCTCGACTTCCGCAAGTGTGAGGAGTACCTGCTCAGTTTTTTGACCTGGAAGCCCTGACAACCTGGCAGGTGATGGCAGCTGATGTCACCTTCTACTTTCGCTGGTCGGAGGACAGGGCATGGGGAATGACCCGCGCCCGGCTGGAATGGTGGGTGGCACAGGCAACCCGGATAAACAAGCTCAGGAAACCTGACGACGATGAGTAATTCTTTTGATTTTGAGCTGGTGGCCAGCGACCAGGTCAGCGATGCGATAGATCGCATTGATGAGGCTATCCGCGACCTGGAGCCGAAGCTGAATAAAACCAAAGAAGGGCTTCAGTTGGGCGGGCAGGAAACCCTGGACGGGCTGAACGGCTTTCTCTCGCGCTTTGAAAACCTGTCAAAAAGCGCGCGGGATAACGTGCAGTTTATCGGTGATATAGTTCCTCCCCTGAAAATGGTGGGGGAACTCTCCGGTAAACTGGGGGCGCTGGGCGTCGTGGGTGCTGCCGGGTACGGGCTGAAACAGGTTGCCTATGGCTTTCGGGAGGCATCACGGGAGGCCTATGATCTTGATATATCGTCAAAAAATGCCGGGATGCGGGTGGATGATTTTACCCGGCTTTCCGGGGCCATGCGTATCCTGGGGGCAGACAGTGAGAGTGCCAATGCCTCGATTGACGGAATGGCAAAAAACCTGAAAGAAGCTGCCAGCGGCGCAAACGGGCAGGTACTGGGCGCACTGGCACAGATTGGGGTGCAGATACAGAAGAATAATGATGGTTCGGTCGATACGCTTAAAACGCTGGAAGCCATTGCCCGCGTGTTTCCGACGCTACGTCCGGAACAGCAAAAATCCGTTGCAGATGCACTGGGCCTGACACCTGAAATGCTGGCGCTGATGCGTGAAGGCGAGCGCATGAAAACGCTACTGGCAAAATCGGATGAATTTGGCCTGACAGTGGATCCAGCACTCAATCAGCAGTTGAGTGAAGTGAACGGTACGATGAATGAGTTGAGTGCTTCCTGGGATGGATTGTGGGCACGTTCAAAAAACAAGGCACTTAAGACCATTCTGTCGGATGGTTCAGTCAAAGACGGCCTCGAAGGTGTTACCGACCTGTTCACCAACGGTGACTTTACCGGCCTGTCTCATGCTCTCGGTTTTATCAACAGCGACGATGCGGCGAAACTACGGCGTATTCAGAACGATAAAGCGCTTTATAACAGTCTGCCGCGCAGCGAACGTGGTCAGGTTGATGCGGGGTTCATGACGGATGCTGTGAGTCAGCGCTACGATGCAAATTACCGGGCGACGGATACAGCGCTTCAGTTGCAGAATGACATGGCGGCAGTCAATCGTCCCCGGACTGCCGGCAGCAAATATGTGCCTTATAAACAGGATGGACAGTACGATGATCTGCTGAATGAAGCCGGGCAACAGTACGGCGTGGATCCCCGTCTGCTGAAAGCCATTATGACTCAGGAGTCGGGTGGAAATCCGCAGATTATCAGCAGTGCAGGTGCGAGAGGACTGATGCAAATCATGCCGTCAAATTTCCGTTCGACCGGGGTAACTGACTGGACTGACCCGCGTCAGAATATTATGGCCGGGGCGCAAATCATGGCCGAAAATCTGAAAAATTCAGGTGGTGATATTCCGCTGGCACTCCGTTATTACAACGGGGGCTATGACAGAAGTCAGTGGGGACCACAGAACCGGGCTTATCCTGGTGCTGTTCTTGGTCACTACCAGCAGATCATCAACGATGAGACCCAGAGCAACGGCATCTTCCCTGCCAGCCCCGTTAATGAGGAACCGGTCGGTACGGGCATCATCCAGCCCGTTCAGCGGGGGGGCGAACAAAGTCAGGCCCTGACAGATAACCTCGCCCGCTCATTTAAAAGCGCGATGGAAGAGCAAAAAATGAAGCTTGAAATTACCATGGTGGACGGTAAAGGAGGGCGGAAGGAATTCAGCACCCAGGATGGCGGACGGATAACGTTACCCATGCCTTACTGACCTCTAAATTAATGCCACCATCTGCAATGTTAACCGCCGCTCTGGCGGTTTTTTTATTTCCGGAGGCGCGATGCCAATTATTCAGGATGCAATAACGTCCCTGATGGGCGGTGATGCGGGTGATGACTGGCAGAGCCAGTTGCATGCCTGCTCATTTCGCGGTGTCCCGTTCGCTGCTGTGGCGGAAGAGGGAAGCCATGGCAGACGCCAGGCTGTACATGAATATCCCTGCCGCGATACTGCCTGGATTGAAGATATGGGACGGGCCACGCGGCGATTCGTTATTCGCGGTTTCTTGATCCAGAACAGCCAGGTCTACGGCGGAGGCGATGCCATTACACAGCGTCAGTCACTGACTGAAGCCTGTGAACAAAAAGGTAGCGGTACGCTTGTCCATCCGACGCTGGGCGAATTAACGGTTTCCATCCCTGAGAATGGTTTGCGTATTTCCGGGGCGATGGAGAACGGGCGAGTATTTGAATTCACCCTGATGGCAATTGAATCAGGGCTGAAAGTGTTTGCGGTCACGGGCAGTACCGTTGCTGGCGCTACGGTTAAAACCAGTTATCTGAAACTGGTCAGCACGACTGTGCTGAGTACGATAGCCAGGGTTAAGAGTGAAATCCGCGGTGTCACGCAGGCTATAAACACCATCAGAGGCACGGTCACGTTCTGGACCAGCATGGTGGACAGCACAATCAGTCAGGTAACCAATCTCAGCAATGTCCTGAACTCCACGTTCGGGAATACTCGCTACGGACGTTACAGTAAAGGCTCTGTGGGCGGCAGCTCCTCTGCGGTGACAGGCAAATCGTCAACTGCTGATGCGGATGATGAGAGAGCACTGGCAGACAAGGTAGCAGCCCAGGCGGTAATGGACCGGAAAAATGTTACCGACATGTCGGGCCAGCTCAGCAATGCCGCTACACCTGATGAGTTTGTGCGCGGCATTGCCGACGTGGTAAACGCCATTCTTAACAGTGCCGGCAGCGTTAATGACCGAATCTCAGCGCTGGAAAAACTGGCCAGTTCAGTCAGTACGGTGTACCAGCAGTCAGACAGCAGTAAAGCGATTTCGGCAACCATGAACACGCTGATTGTTGTGCTATGTACTGGCGCCATGACCAGCGCCGCTGCGGACTCCAGGCCTGCCAGCACAGACGAGGCTGAAGAGATAACGCAACGGGTTTCTGTGCAACTGGATGCGGCGCTGGTTCTGGCAGGAGACCGCGCTGACGATGATATGTATAACGCGCTTCTTGCCGTCAGGTCGGCGTTCCTGTCCACGATGAGTGAGCGTGCTTCTGGTCTGAGCGAGCTTATTCAGGTTACTACCGCTCAGCCACTTCCGGCGCTGACGCTGGCAAACCGATTATACCAGGATGCCACACGTGCAGATGAACTGGTGCAGGAAGCGCGCGTACCCCATCCGGCGTTTATGCCGACAACCATGAAGGTACTGAGGCAATGAATGCAGACAGTGATCAGGATGTCGTTTCTCTGACGGTCAACGGCAAAATCATCGAGGGCTGGGATTCTGTGCGGGTAACACGGGGTATTGAGCGTTTTCCCTCTGATTTCGATCTTGGGCTGATGGATTACTTCCCTGGCAACGAAGATCGTCAGCTCGTTGAAGAGGGCATGTCCTGTGAAGTCCGTATCGGAGATGATGTGACGCTGACGGGATATGTTGATGACTGGGAGCCCGCACTCTCGCGCTCCCGCCATGAGGTCCGCGCCACGGGCAGGAGCAAATGTCAGGACCTGGTGGATTGCTCAGCCGAGTGGCCTAACAACGTCATTAATGCCAGTAATGCGCTTGAAATTGCATCCCGCCTGGCATCCTGCTACGGCATCACCGTCACCACGGATATCGATGATCTGGTGAAGGTTCCCCAGTTCACACTGAACTGGGGGGAGTCACCGCAGGAAGTCATCGACAGGGTGGCAAGATGGTCTGCCCTGCTTTATTACGACCAGCCTGACGGCAACCTGGTGCTGACACGGGTGGGGACGCGTCGCGCGGCCAGCGGAATTGCCGAAGGGGTGAACATCGAGCAGGCATTTTACCGTAAATCGATGGCGGATCGGTTTTCTGATTACGTGGGTGTCTCCATGGGGATATCCCCCATTGCGGGTTATTCACCGGATACGGCCTATGACGCCGTAACCCTGGCGACGGCGAGAGATCCGGAAGCTTCCCGCATGCGTTACCGGAAGCATATTTCCATTGTCGAAAGTACGCTGATGGCCACTCAGCAGGCGCAGAGTGCAATTGACTGGGAAATGAACCGGCGGTACGGGCGCTCAAAACCGCTCTCGGTGACCATTGATTCCTGGCGGGATAAGGACGGGAAACTGTGGGAGCCAAACACGTTGATCCCCGTTGACCTTCCAACCCTGCGCTTACCGGATACCGAACTGTTGCTTTCCGAGGTCACCTATATGCGCGATGACAACGGTACGCATGCACGCATGATGCTGATGCCGCCGGAAGCATTCACTGTGCAGCCATACGCCTTCTACCAGAACCTTGCGGGGTTTAATACATGAAGCAACTTCTTAAACAGGCTGCGACCAGAATTGCCGGCATGCTGGGCGTAGGCCGCATCACCGCCCTGAAAGATGGGGGTGTTGTGCAGTCTGTTCAGTACCAGACGCCACTGGAGGTGGCCAGTGCGCCGCGCATGGCCGAATTTGGCTTTTCTTCCGGCCTGCCTGCCGGGACTGATGTGGTTCTGGCCTTTATTGGTGGCGACCGTTCCAGCCCGGTGGTGGTAGCGACTAATCATCAGAAGTATCGGCGAACGGGGCTTAATCCGGGGGAGGCGGTTCTCTATAGCCAGTGGGGGCAGGAAGTTCTGCTGACTGAGAACGGCATCTTTATCGATGCCAAAGGTAAGGATGTTGAGGTCAATAATGCGACTAACGTGACCATTAATGCCAGCCAGGGGATCCTGGCGAATACCCCGCTTCTGAGATGCACGGGTGACATTGTCGATAACTGTGAAACCAATACCCGGACACTGAAAGAGCTGCGGGATGCGCATAATGACCATGATCATGTGGTGAAAAATGCCCAGAGAGGTAATGACGATATACGCAGTGAAAAACCAGGGGAGCAGGTGACATGAGTGATATTGCTTCGTTCTGGAATGTGGACGAGATGATCGCGGTCTGGATGGAAGGGGCAGGACTTCTGACCACCGGGTTTGATCTCCAGACAGCCATTATCATCAGCCTGTTCACTGACCGGCTGGCCAGGGCTGATGATGATTATGAAGACAGCGATCGCCGCGGCTGGTGGGGGGATTCCGGGGAGGCATCGCAACTGGGCTCCCGTCTGTGGCTGCTACGGCGGAAAAAACTGACGCCGGATGTAGCCAAAAAAGCGGAGGAATACTCGGGGGAAGCGCTCAACTGGTTAAAGGTTGATGGCGTTGTCAGCGAGGTTATTCCTGTTGCCAGGATTGTCCTGCCTGACCGGCTCAATCTCATTATCCGCTATCAGGCGCCGGGGAAGGACTGGCAGGAATTCAGGTTTTACTGGATATGGGAGCAACGTTAATATGCCGTTTAAACGACCGACGCTGAGCGAACTCCGCGACGGAAACCGGAAATTTATGCAGGCGGAGCTTGAGGATGTTGGTACGCTCCTGCGCTTCGCGAACCTGAAGGTACTGGCTGATATGGATGCGGGGATGGGGCATCTGCATTACGCCTACCTTGACTATATTGCCCTGCAGACAAACCCGTTTACCTCTACCGATGAATTTCTCGCCGGATGGATGGCCCTTAAGCAGGTATTCAGAAAACCCGCTGCAGCGGCGAAGTCGCAGGCGATACAGGCCAGCGGCAGCGTTGACGGCATTATCCCGGCTGGATCGATCATTAACAGGGGGGACGGATACCAGTACCGTACGGATGCAGATCTTAAAATTCAGGCTGATGGATTTGGCGTCGCTGCTGTGACGGCCATCCTGTCGGATATTACCAGCGATGTAACGGGTGGGGGCGCGCGCGGTAACGCGGCTGCCGGGACCATAATGACCCTGGACGCGAATATTGCCGGCGTGGATCCGCAGGTAACGTTACTGTCAGCTGCGACCGGCGGAGCTGATATTGAAACGGAAGAGGACTTTCGCAGTCGTGGCCTGCTGGCGTGGCAGAACCCGCCGCAGGGTGGAAGCGACGCCGATTATAAAAAATGGGCGCTTGAGGTTTCGGGCGTCACCCGCGCATGGGTAAAGCGGCGTCTGAACGGGGCCGGAACTGTTGGCGTATATATTATGTGCGATCGGAATGACAATGGCGGGTTTCCGATCGGTTCCGACGGAATATCGCAACGTGAAGACTGGGGGGCTGTTAAAGCCACCGGAGACCAGCTCGCTGTCGCCGACCACATCTATCCGCAACAGACCGATACCGCTATTGTTTTCGTATGCTCTCCGCTCAAGAAAGTCATCAATATTGAAATCTCTGGGATCAAAAATGCCGACAGCACCACAGTCCAGGGTATAAAAGACGCGCTGACGGCGTTGTTTTTTGATGAGGCTAACCCTGATGGTTCGGGGAAAGTGTACCTCTCTGATATTAACGGGAGTGTCGGCGGTGTTAGCGGTACGACGGGCTATATTCTTAACTCTCCGGCGGCCAATATCACCTTTGCTGTTGGCGAAATTCCGGTGCTCGGCGAGGTGAGTTTTGTATGAGCCTCTTTTCAAAAAATGATTATGCCGGTGCGCTTGGCGCGCTGCTGCCGACGGGCAGGGCGTGGCCCCGATTGCAAAGAGCGGTACAGGCTGCGGTATTACGGGCACTTGGCAGCGCGTTTCAGCGTTCTGACACCGATGCGCAAAACCTGATTACTGGCTCTTTTCCGTCTACGGCGACGCTAATGTTGCCAGAATGGGAAAGCTCTCTGGGGTTGCCAGATGATTGCGCGATTGGTGAATCCGCTGGCGTCCGCGATCGCCAGCGCGCCGTGGTGGCAAAGGTAATCAGTAGTGGCGGCCTGAACCGGGATTACTATATCCGGGTAGCTGCAGCGCTTGGTTATACCATCACGATCACGCAATTCCGGCCCGCGATGTGTGGCATGTCGGTTTGTGGTGACGCACTCAACGGTGACGAGTGGCCGTTTACCTGGCGGATAAATGCGCCGGAGACCACGATAAAATATTCACTCGCTGGCGCATCCTATTGTGGTGATCCGCTGGCCTCCTGGGGCAATAAACAACTGGAATGCTACCTCAGTAAAATTGCGCCATCCCACCTGAATATCCTTTTCAGTTATTCATAACTGACATTTCTCCGCTGATTTTATCGCTTAATAATAAGTGAGGATTAACCATGCTCAGAATCGGGCAAATAGAAGCCACTGCAACGCAGGATGGCAAATATACTGATGGAAGTGTTGCGGGTGGTATCGCCGCAACGAGGCTGCGTGCAGCAGCATTCAATGCCATGCAGGAAGAACTGGCCCATATTGTAGAAGCGGCAGACACAGAACTCGACCCGGCCGATATGACACAGGTTCTGGCCGCCATCCGTCAACTTACCCTTGATCGTAATAACCCTTTCGCTGATATCAAATCAGATGGTGCTGCTGCTGTTGCAACTGCTCTCATAAACCTTGGGCTTGGTGATGTTGCTCTTGCCGGGACGATGTCCGGTGTTTTTGATAACAACGGATATCTTACAGTTCCCGCAATTATTGGAGGAGTCAAACGCACCCTAATCATTCAGTGGGGGCAGGGAAATAATACGGCATCAGCCACATCTCAGACGTCATACACAATTCCGTTTCCGACAAAAGTGTTTCAGGTAGTCGCGATGGGGTATCAGGTTGCAGCTAACGTTCAGGCATACGTGACTCTAAACAATATAGGAAGGGCGGATTATTTCACTTGGCAGGCTTTCTATGCTAACGGCGGCACAGCACCATCATTAGCTTCTATCGCCGGGCAGGTTTCATGCCGATTTATTGCAATTGGATGGTAGGAGATTATTAAATGTACAAATATTCACCATCAAAAAATTTATTCTACCCTGATTCATTGCTAGATACATACAAGTCATCGGGTAGTTTGCCCGATGATCTTGTTGATATTTCAAATGAGATATTCCATGAGTTCACCGCCACACCTGATGCAGGCAAGGTCAGAGTCGCGGGGACCGATGGGCTTCCTGCCTGGGAAGATTCCCCTTTGCCATCGAAAGAGCAGTTGGTGGGTATTGCTGAGTGGCAGCGACAATCTTTCAGGGCACAAGCTGACGCCGAAATAGTATGGCGACAAGATGCGAATGATTCTGGAGAGGCAACAGAGGGTGAGATTGCAGAACTAGCCGCATGGAAAAAATATCGTATCCAGTTGATGCGAGTAGACCCTACCAAGACACCAGGAATCACCTGGCCGGTAATGCCATCAGCCTAAACGGATAACCGCCACGTGATTGTGGCGGCATGATGAATTTATGATATGTATCTAACTGCTAGTTGCCTATGAATAATCGCAGATACCAAATAAACAATATAAAGGTTAAATATGAATAGGACCCTGTAAGCTGATGCGTAAGCAGTGGGGCTAAATCCTATCGCAATGACAGAAAGAATTCCCAGCACGAAAGGAAGCGGGAGATAAAAATAATCACCCCAATTTTTACATAATGACATCAGCAGAGTTAATGTGCTGAATATCACAAGAAGAGAGAAGATGTACGGAGAAAATCGAGATAAGTGACTAATCTCACCAAGCGACAAGAATGCTGGATTTGTATAATGATTTACCAGGCCATGACTAGTGTAGTTCAATAGTGAAGCAGCAACCTTTAGAGAAATAATTAAAGCCGCACCAGTAGTGGCTAAAGTCTGTTTAGTGCCCTTAAGAGAGACATACAGCAACACCACAAGTAAGGAATTAAATAAAATATTCCCCTCGGTAATATGTGAGCTAAGCCTATCTAATCCAATAGCAATTTTATCAATCACATTGAAATTAATATAGTCCGGCATCCACGTGAGAGTCTCTGAAGATTTTCTCACTGAGTTCCCTGGTGCAGTAAGTGATATCGTTGTGCTAATAATTACAATGAGCAAGTAACCAACATTATATTTGGTGTAATCTTTTTTGAAAAGCATATACAGGGCAGGGAATGGTAGGGCCACAAGCACTGAGAACTGTTCATTAAAGCAAGCTATGGCAATAAATATCAAAGATAGGGATTTTAAAAATGTACCAACATTTTTAGACGACTTGAAAATTAGTAAAGAAAGCAAACCTGCCGCAATGGGCTGGAGATAAAAATAAGACCCAGTCACCCACCACCCAGCTTCAGACATCACGTTCTGGTTGATGAGAAGCATCAATACAGAAACCAAGCATAATGGCAGAATGGTGCCATCATGTCCAAACCCTGCGAACCTTGATATAGCATAAGCGGCAGAGAAGAATGAAACAGGAATTGCTATTTTCCAGTACAATTCTGAATTTATTGTTAACGCTATTAGAGCCTCTACTGGTATGCGGCCTGACCATGTGTGATAACGCATGCTAATGTAATCAAGCAATCCACGGTCTGTTAATGCGGATGTAAAATAATGGTCATCTCCGTGACTGAGAACCTTAAGGCTGGGAATCAAAAAAAATGTCACGGCAATAATAAACATCAGGCATGATAAGTTTATGTTTGTCCTGTTATTTACACTCATGTTTGATCTCATGATTTTTGCCATTCCGTAAAATATGAATTGAAATATTAATTTTATCAAACCCTTTCCCAACATTTAATGATGATGAGAATCCAGACCTGTCGTATAACCCAGGCTTTTTAAAGTATTGGCTTACATCTGGCCTATCTTTGATAGAAGTTCTTAGGTATATATTTTTCCCATCCAGATCAGCAGAAACAAGAATAGACCCATAGCCGTCTTTGTCAGTTGCCCATCCATTAACATTTATCCTCCCATTTCTGTATGAGCAATCATCAATTCCATATATAACATTTTCATTTGTAGAGTCATTTTTTTCTAAGTATGGAATTTCTCTGTTAAAAGATAGATAAAAAGATAATGGGATTAAAATCGACAAAATAAGACCAGAGAAAAATATAAATGTTACAGGTCTTGTGTTAAAAGAAATGCTCGTGGAACGCATAATATCATCCTAGCGTTAATAAAATATCACTGCCTTAATTTAAGATTCCCCAAAGAATGGCAAAAGATGTAGTTCCAGTTCCAGCTAAAGATAGAAACAAAAACAACACTGCAGTAAAAGGGAGCGCCAATGCTGCAAGGATCACATCGCTGAGTTTTGTTTTATCCTTATTGATATGATTTTTCAATAAAATAGCAATTACAGGTAAACACAATATAGCAACAATTATTGTTGTGAACCATTGCATAAAAATACCCTCAAAAGAAAATTATTCATTACCAAAACAAGAAGATAAAATACCATTAGTGCGGGCTATTGTACATATGCTGATACATCTTCCGATGTGAGACGGTATCGGTCGCGCGGAGTTTTCTCAAACTTGCATAGCATAAGTGCTTTGTGTCGATTGTGCCATGCACATGAGAACATCTCACTGCAACTTACTGTTTGTGCCATCAACATAACCATTGTGAATGCGGTCAATGCCTTTAAAAACAAATAGTTAAAGTGGGTGCTTCTGATTCGTAATGCGAAGGCCGTAGGTTCGACTCCTATTATCGGCACCATTCACTTCTATATTATTGATTTAGTTAGCATTAAATCCATTCAGAGTG
>NZ_WLVC01000058.1:0-21324 GCF_016859735.1 Lelliottia sp. RWM.1
ATCGGCCCAGATCCGCGAAATTTTAATCAGCGAGTCAGCTTGGGAAGAAATGACCTGCTTATTCGCACCTTCCCTAGTGGATGACTTCTGAACGAGTATGTGGCCATGTCAAAAACATAAAAATGGTCGCCACAAATGATTGCCACCTGGGATTCATTCAGGAGAAAGTCAGAAAAGGCGCTGGAAATAAGCCAGCCATCCTCATCTGCACGTATATATAGCTGTAAAATCAGGATGGGCTCACCGTCGTTACTGATTAGCAGTCGCCGATCCTTTTCTCCATTAGCGCCAAAAGGATTGACGTCGATGATCGAAACACCTTCCTTTTTATCACCGGGCATAGGATGTTCAAGCCAGGTCGCTTGTAATGTCATTGAGTATCCAAAATGTTAACAGCAGAAGAACTCATACTACTTTACAAGCTGATGTCACGACAGCACCTTACGTTGCCGTATTGCGCTGACCAGCCCCCGCAGATAAGTACATTCAGATGTTACAAATGTCCGTTTCTGGCACTAAACGGGCTAAAGCAGACTGATTTGATGAGATAAGGGTTTAGATGAATTCTCCATACCCTTAAACGATTACTTCCCAGTTGATTTGCTTGGTTTCAGTCCTGGGGTATTGCCGGGTGTATCCTTATTATCACGTCTGCGTTGATCGGGTTTTCCTGTTGATTTTGCGATTGGTTTTGGACCAGGTTTAAGCCCCATAATCATACTCCTTAGCCATGTCAGAGGTTATTCCTCAGTGTGGATATAAGGGGAGCGGTAAGAATTATCAAGCTTGGATGGGCGGTGAAAAGTGACTGCTTGACTATTATGTGAGCAATGTCAGATTTTAACACATAGCGGCCAGCCCATTACTGATGTTAGCCAAAAATGAGTCGCGATGAGCCCTCAATAATGAGGGCCACCTCGGAGATTGTTAGGCTGATTTCGCCAATTGCCGATGCAGGAGCTGAAGGCTAGTTCCCGCCCCTGCCCATGCAGCAGCCGAGCCGACCACATACAGGTTTTGCTTGGCGCGTGAGACGGCTACATTGATTATGTTTGGTGGGCTTGCCGCCCACTGACGTGCCCTTTGCTGACTCGCTTTCGGCGCACCCAGCAACAGGATTACTGTGTCCGCCTCTCGGCCCTGGAACGTGTGGATTGTGCCTACACGATCACGGCACCATTCATCCAGCTTTACGCCGAACGTTCGCAGCAGATCAGTTTCACTGTCGAGACGCCGACGCATGTTCTGCTCTACGATCTTGAATGGTGTGATGATAAATACGTCCGGATTTGTAATGCCCGATGCTGCCAGCTCTTTGAGCATTCGCACAACCGCTTCGCCCTCGTCGGGACACCACTTCGTCTCAGCATCGCCATTGATATCCACCCAGTGAGATCTCCCCAAAGCCGAGCCGATAGATCCGGGTTTTTTAGGCCCGACAGCATGGACCATCTGCCCGGCATAGGCGATGGAGTTAGAAACATCAAACATTGGGTTCTGGCAACGCCTGTGAACGAGCAATGGCAGCCCGACTTCTCGATCACCTCCGTCCACGACGAAGGTGGATTTGAAGCGCGATGCCTGATCAGCAAGGGTCTGCGTAGATGCTGCGGGGGCAGACCATTCGACTTGGTCAATGTCAAAGAACTTGCAGATTTCGGCGTTCAGCTTTTCAGGAAGTGAAACTACAGGTGGGATTTGCAACGGGTCACCTACCACGATGGAGCGCTTTGCCCGCATGATAGCTCCAACTGCTGCCTGAGGAACGGCTTGGCCCGCTTCATCTACCAGAAGCCAACCAATGCTCTCTGGTGGCAGATCCCCGAACATCGTCCGAACAGAGGCGAATGTCGTGGACACGGTCGGCACAACCACGAAAAGGCTTGACCAAAGGTCGGGGAGAAGTTCACGGTGAGCGGAAGACTGGAAGGCACCAGCTACCATGCCTGACATCAATAACCCAAGGTTGTGTTGCAAGCGGCTGGCCGAAGCATCGATGAACGTTTTATGCACAGTCAGGGCAGCGGCGAAAAGATCCTCCCGCAGGCGATGAACCTCATCGGGAAGCCAGGGTGCAGTGAGGTGGATAGCCTCGTGCTCGCGCTCGAAGAACCTCTCATCAACGACCCTGTCTCCCATACGGTTTCGTGCCTGTGCCTCGGTTGCCTTCAATTTCGAGACAGCCTGACATTTGCTGGAAATTTCCTGGTCGAGTTGCTGTAACTGGGACTCAGTATTGCTCCACTCAGCCCTTGCAAGCTCTAGGGCACCGTCCGTCCCCTGCGCCCGTATGACTGATTGCTGCAAGGTCGCCGAGAGCTTCTGCAGTGTCGATCTCCACGACTTCCAGGCCGCAGTCGCAAACAAACGGGAGAAGAAACCTGGACGGCAAGCAAGATGGCTGTCGAGCATGATCTTGTCCTGCTCGATCTGCGATTTTGCCTTCTCATGCTCTCGTTGGCAGGATTCAGCAGTCTTGTGTGCCTCTTCGACGGCTTCATTCAGACTCGGTCGACGCTGTTCAGCTCTTTGAAGTTCGGTGATCGCTCCCTTGAGCGCCTGGATATCCCGTCGCATCTCTTCGATGCTGGCGATTTCGGCGTCTACCGTCTCCTTAAGTTTAAGAAAGGCGGTTCGCGCTTTCTGCCAGGCCGCAGCAGCATCCGCTTCGTTGGTGCTGGGCCGCTCATTGACAACCACGCTGGGCATCACGCGATCGATGGTTTCGCCAGTTCGCTCGTCCTTGATCTCACGCATGACATTTATGCCGCGAGCTGCTTTCAGGTAGGTAAGGAAACCACCGTCTTCATTCCACCAGAAACCTTGCTGAAACGCGCCTCGGTTGCTGCTCTTGCCGAGAGCTGCGGCGATCAACCCCCAGGTTTCGACAGTGTCGGAGGGGATGTCCCCCTCGGCCTCGGCTTCGAAATAGCCGGCGCGTTTGGGATTCGCAATCAGGTCGCTGATGGACCGGAAGTAGGCGATCTGTTCATGGCGACCATTGGCTTCCTTGAGAGGAAGCTCTTTACTGACGTTTTCGACTGCTTTGTTATTGGAGGAGGCTACGACGATCTCATGGCCCTTCAAGGATGCATGTAACTTGTAGAAGTGCAGGAATGCATTGGAACCGAATGCCAGCTTCTCGCCTGTTGTGGAAAAGGCATCCTGCGGTTTGTTGAAGCCGGACATCGCCGTGGCCCGATCGAGAATGCATCCAACGACGATATCCCGGAGAAGAGTGGTCTTTCCGGTTCCCGGAGGCCCATTGACGCCGATGATACCTGGAGCATCATTCAGCTCAGCACGCGCCGCATTCACGGCAGCCTGTTGAAGCAGCACCAGTGGATGGCCGCCTTTCGAAGGCCAACGAGCCTGCGGCATGAGCGACGGTGCGACGAACGGCTCAACTGCGGAAATGGGCGATAGCACGTCGATTTTCTGGTCAGGTCTTCCAATTCCCATGTAGCGGCGCAAACCGGTTCCGGCTTTGCCCGTCTCGAGCAATTTGGTTGCTTCACCGAGATCTTCAAGATAGAAGGAATTCAGTAACGAAGGTTCAGGCGGCGCCTTAGCCTTGAAATGATGAAACACCTTAATCGCGAATGTGGGTGGCTCAACCAAATGCTCGGGTACACTGAACTGCGATACAAGCCATTTATAAGCGTTATGAACAACATTCAGATCGATCGGTATGGGTTCTCCATCTTTGTTGTGGTGGCGAACCATTCGATCCAGATGCTCGATAATGCGCGGCTCAACATTCGGCCAATTCCCTAAACTCCCAAGCTTCAGATCGAGAGCCGGCTTGAGTGCCCAGGCAAAACTGGACACGGCAACGCCTTTGTCCTCAAGCACAAAGCCTTCTTTGTCGATCAGGATCGAGCCGATGGCCGCTTTCTTACCGTCCGGGCGTGAACGCTCCTCATCCTCGCCAAAAACCTTGACCAGCTCGTCCGTCGTCTTGTCGAGAGCGATGGAGCCGAGGACGACCTCGAAATAAAGCTTATAACTGGGCTTGCTGCGGGCATTTGGTCCCCATGGAACACCTCGCTCCAATAGAGCAACCCTAGAGCGGTCGCCGGTTGCCATATCCTCTGGGCGTTTATAAGCTTGAGGCGACAGCGCTTCGAGGGCTGTCCATGCTGCCAGTATTGCTCGCGCATCATTCGCCTTACCTGATGGAGAAAAAGACGGGATCGGACCAAGGTCGATTTGGTCTTTGTCGAATTGCTCTCGTATGGCAGAGTCTGGGATGGCCTTCAGTTGAAGTTGCTCTTCCGCAGCAGGCGAATTGTGGGGCACAACTCGAGAAGATTGAATGGACACCGAATCGGGATGGTGTGTTGATGGGCTGGAAGCCGACATGGCGACCACGCTGTGGCCGCTAAGTGCAAATAGAGATTGCTCGATTTTAGCCGTCAGCGTCCGCGCCCTGGCAGTGTTGCGAAAGGTCAGCTCGCTCAACAACTGTTCAAGTTCGCTAACATTGTTGCTGGACTGCTCGAAGATTGCTTCCAGATCGAAGATTGATTTTTGCGCATACTGCCGTGTCTTCATTTATTTCTGCGGCTCCATATCCCTTCAATTAAGAGATATTATGCTAATTAGTTTGATTTCTAAAACTATTAGCTTTCGCTTGAAATATAAATTCTCATCTGGCCCACTACTAAAGTGGGAACTGTCATTAATTATCCGTCATCCCGTTAAACGCTCTCCCCTCATACCGCCCTCAACCATACTTCCACGATCAGCAGCCATCACAAAATCAGCCCACCACTGTATCATGGGCCGCCGCTGCTCAAGATAATCACTGCGGTTATAGGCACGACGGACCTCATTCTTATCTACATGCGCAAGGGCCGCCTCAATAACATCAGGTGGGAAGCCTTGTTCATTTAGGGCTGTACTGGCGATAGATCTCAGACCGTGTGAAACGAGCACCCCACCAAAACCTGCGCGTTTCAGCGATGCGT
Organism: Lelliottia sp. RWM.1; assembly: GCF_016859735.1. Classification (NCBI taxonomy): domain Bacteria; kingdom Pseudomonadati; phylum Pseudomonadota; class Gammaproteobacteria; order Enterobacterales; family Enterobacteriaceae; genus Lelliottia; species Lelliottia sp. RWM.1. Next base: position 4,974 of record NZ_WLVC01000058.1, read on the forward strand.
TAACTGTCTGGCTGTTCATCGGCTGGTTTGGCTTGATGCGGCTGGGAAAGATAAATTCTCGATTTCCACTTAACGGCTTCATCATCTCCAATATCGCAATCGCTTCATCTGACAATGGAACAGTATGGTCACGGTTCATTTTCATGCGTGCTGCAGGAATCTTCCACTCTCGCGCTTCTATGTCTACCTCTTCCCAGCGAGCTTCAGCCGCTTCAGCAGGGCGGGTAATAGTAAGAAGTTGCCACATGAACAGGCAGCGTGTGGAAAGGATAATGTTGGCTGTTCGCATTGTCTGCATCAGTTGAGGTAGCTGATCCGGTCGAATGCTGGGCATGTTCTTTTTCTGAGGCTTCTCGAAGGCTTTACCGATATTAACGCTGGGAACAGCATCAATCAGGCCTGTATTCTGAGCATATATCATGACTTCATTGATACGTTGGCAAAGGCGACGGACGGTTTCCAGCGCGCCTCTTGCCTGAACCGGTTGCACGGCCTGAACCAGTGTATGAGCTTTAATATCTGTAACGCTAACGTCGCCAATCGCAGGAAAGACATCTCTTTCAAGAGAGCGCCAGATATCTTCCGCATAGTCCTCTGTCACACTGGCCTTCTTCACATTCCACCAACGTTCAGCCACGAGCTGGAAAGTATTGGTTTTGGCTTCCAGCGAACTGCGAAGTTGTTCCTGCTGATGTTGCTGTGGATCGATTTGTTTCGCCAGGAGTGAGCGAGACTTTGCTCTGTAGTTTCTGGCATCGGCAAGGGTAACTGACGGGTAGGGGCCAATGCTCTTCTTCGCTCGTTTCTTAGTGACAGGGCGAATGTAGCGAAACTGCCAGATTTTACTCCCGCTGGATTTGATGAGTAGCTCAAGGCCATCGCCATCATAGAGAACGTAGTCCGCTTCTCTGGGTTTAGCAGATTCGATTTCCTTAACGGATAGAGGTTTGGTTTGTCTTGCCATTGCCGGGTTTCCATAGTTTTAGGCACCTCAAAAACAATATAGCTTTATGAGGTGCCTAACAAGGTGCCTAAAAGGTTCGGATTTAATTAGTTCTCTTCGGACTTCGCGGGACAAATTGAAGGCACAAAAAAGCCCGCAGGGCTTGCGCCGTGCGGGCTCTTAGGACTTCATCGGATGACTCTGGTAATCACCGATGGAGAATTTTGGTGGAGCTGGCGGGAGTTGAACCCGCGTCCGAAATTCCTACATCCTCGGTACTACATGCTTAGTTTGTCTTTACATTCGCACGCCAGCTGCGGACAAACACGCCACTAACGAACTAGCCTGATTAGTTTTAACGCTTCCGCCCCAGGCAGGACATCCGCGCGATCTCTTTTGGGTTTGACCTCTCTTGATCCCCGTCCTAAGAGCGGAGGCTAGGGAGAGAGGGCTCTTAGCAGGTTATTAAGCTGCTAAAGCGTAGTTTTCGTCGTTTGCGACTATTTTTTTGCGGCTTTTTACGAGGCCAACCGCCCCTCGGCATGCACCTTGGGTTTCGCAAATCCCGTCGAATCCAGAATCAGCCCCAATAGTGTTGAAACAAGTATACCAGATTTGCCTTACAGTATACCAGTCCGGAACGCTAACTTATTGAATTGTACAATAAGCGTGCAGAATCAACGCCCTGCATTTTTCATAATACGTGCTTTATCAAGCTGCCACTCACGTTCTTTTAGATCGGTGCGCTTGTCATGCTGTTTCTTACCTTTTGCTACGCCAATCTTCACTTTGCACCAGGCATTTTTCCAGTACAGAGAAAGCGCAACCACGGTGTAACCTTCACGGTTAATACGTCCGTAGAGTGAGTCCAGTTCGCGCTGATTGAGCAGCAGTTTACGGGTGCGTGTTGGATCGCAAACGTAATGAGAAGACGCCACTGTCAGCGGAGTAAAGTTTGCACCGAAGAGGAATGCTTCGCCATCTTTCAGGATCACGTAGCTGTCGCCGATGTTGGCTTTGCCTGCGCGCAGTGATTTTACTTCCCAGCCCTGCAATGCAAGACCGGCTTCGAATTCTTCTTCGATGAAATACTCATGGCGAGCACGCTTGTTAAGTGCGATGGTCGCAGAGCCAGGTTTATGTACTTTTTTCTTCGTCATAAGTGTCGTGAAGCCATAGGTAATCTGATGTCAAAAAGTCACCTCATTGCATCCTGTGAGGTCTAACGCGCTATCTTAGCACGAGATGAGGCTTAGCGTTTTTTTAACAGGTGATAAATGTTATTATTTGTCCGTTGTTTGACCCTGGAAAATGCTATGCCACAGATTAGCCGTACTGCGCTTGTTCCTTACAGCGTGGAACAGATGTATCAGTTAGTGAACGATGTTCAGTCTTATCCGCAATTTATACCGGGATGTACAGGTAGCCGGGTTCTCGAATCCGGGCCTACGCAGATGACTGCGGCTGTCGATGTCTCCAAAGCGGGGATTAGCAAAACGTTCACCACCCGTAATACGTTGACCGATAATCAGAGTATTTTGATGCATCTGGTGGATGGTCCATTTAAAACCCTGATGGGGGGCTGGAAGTTTACGCCTCTGAGTGCGGACGCGTGCCGTATCGAATTCCATCTGGACTTTGAGTTTACCAATAAGCTGATTGAGCTTGCTTTTGGTCGTATTTTCAAAGAACTGGCGTTGAACATGGTTCAGGCGTTCACCACCCGCGCGAAAGAGGTTTACAGTGTCGCTTAAGATTGCTGTAGAGGTGGTTTACGCATTGCCGGAAAAGCAGTATCTGCAGCGTGTTAAGCTGGATGAGGGCGCAACCGTTGAAGACGCGATACGTGCTTCTGGCTTGCTGGAACTTCGCGGTGATATTGATTTAGCGACGAACAAAGTCGGTATTTATAGCCGCCCGGTAAAACTTACTGATGTGGTGAAAGAGGGGGATCGGGTTGAAATTTATCGCCCATTGATTGCTGACCCGAAAGAACTGCGTCGCCAGCGTGCGGAGAAATCCGGCAAGTAATTTATGCTGCCGGGAATCAAAACGCGCGGGAAAACAAAAAAGGTGCTCAATGAGCACCTTTTTGCATTTCTGACACTGAATTATTTGGTGAGTGCAGGTTTGTTGTCGATGTTGGTCAACACACTGCTGCTATTGAAGGTCAGCGTCAGAGTTTGCTGAGTCACGTCTTCATGACCAGGTTGCTGACGAAATACATAGAACCAGGTGTTTGTGCCGAACGGATCGGACATCATTGGGGTTCCCAGTGCATAAGCGACCTGCTGTTGTGTCATACCCACGCGGATTTTAGACACATCGTTAGGGGTAAGGTAGTTCCCCTGGTTGATGTCAGGACGGTAAACCACTTTCTCCAGAGTGGAACAGCCTGCGGTCAACATCAGAAGAACCGCTGCGGCAGCGGTCAGCGTTTTACAGCGCATAGTGATTTGATTCCTTTTCGGGCCCGAGCAGTACGCGGCTCATATGTAATATGCCGATGATAATAGACCTTGCCCCACTTTGAAACCGGTCTTGCGGCGTTTTTGTTGTTCTCTATGACCCTGAGTTCCCGAAAAAGTTTATGCGGCCAAGAGTTCTTTGGCGTTAGCGAGCGTATTGCGAGTGACTTCGCTCCCACCCAACAGGCGTGCCAGCTCCTGCAAACGTGAGCGTTTATCTAATGGTTTCATATGTGTTTCGGTCATCTCGCCATCTGTTTCTTTGCTGACGATGAAGTGGTGATGGCCACACCCTGCGACTTGCGGTAAATGGGTGACACACATGACCTGTGTAGATTCTCCCAACTGACGCAATAATTTACCCACAACGGCTGCTGTTGGGCCGCTGATCCCCACATCCACTTCATCAAAAATGAGTGCGGGAGTTTCCATTTTACGGGCTGTGATGACCTGGATAGACAGGGCGATACGCGACAATTCACCCCCCGAGGCCACTTTCGAAATAGGCTGTAAAGGCTGCCCTGGGTTTGTGGTTACGCGGAATTCGATACGATCAGCACCTTCTGCCGTCAGGTGATTCTCTTCAAAACGGACATCAATTGTAAATACGCCATGCGGCATTGCCAGCGTGCGCATGCTGTCTGTTATTGTCTGGCCTAGCTCCTGGGCATAGTGCTGGCGGATATCATGCAGTTGTTTAGCCGTCGCCAGCGCCTGCTGATGATGGAGATTGACTGCAAGGGACAGGGTTTCCAGCGAGTCTGCCTGGTCATCAAGCTGCTGTTGTTCATCCAGAAGAGACTGATAAAAATTGGGTAACTCTTCTGGGGTTACGTGATGTTTACGTGCCAGCGAGATTTGACGGGAAAGACGTTGTTCAAGCTCAAACAGGCGATTAGGATCAAGATCCAGTCGTTCACAATAATGACGTAGCTCGTCACTGGCTTCGGAAATCTGAATTGCTGCCTCTTCCAGCATATCCAGTACGCCAGAAAGCTTTGTGTCCATACCTGCCAGCTCGGTCATTAACTGACGGACGGTATAGAGCTGGCTTTGCAGATTAACGTCTTCACCATCGGCTAGCATATTTAGCGCATGTTGACTGGTGGAAAGAAGGTGACCGCTATTTGCCAGGCGTTTGTATTCTTCATCAATTTGTTCAAACTCACCCGCTTGCGGGTTGAACTCATTAAGCTCTTTTAGTTGATATGCTAATAATTCCGCACGCGCAGCCCGCTCCTGGCTCTGCTGTTGGTGCTGGGCAAGCTCACGACAGCTCTGATGCCATTGACGATAGTGACCCGCCATGAGTTGAGTAAGTGCATACTCACCTGCGTAACCATCAAGCAATGCCTTTTGTTGTTCGGGTTTAATCAGTTGCTGATGGGCATGCTGTCCATGGATCTGGATGAGCAGTTGGCCGAGTTCGCGAAGTTGAGAAAGAGGTACGGCAGTGCCGTTGATGAAGCCACGAGAGCGCCCATCGCTGTTGATGACGCGGCGAAGTAAACACTCACGCCCGTCTTCCAGTTGGTTTTCTTCAAGCCAGCGTTGAGCTGCAGGAGTATCTTTCAGTGAAAAGCGAGCACAGAGATCGGCACGGTTTGCTCCCGAACGCACCATATCACCTTCAGCCCGACCACCAAGACACAGGCCAAGAGCGTCAATTGCAATAGATTTACCTGCGCCAGTTTCTCCGGTGATCGCCGTCATACCGCTATGGAAGTCGATCTCAAGTTCACGAACAATGGCAAAGTTGCTGATGGTCAGTTGTGCCAGCATAATTGCTTTCCTGTATGAAAAACCATAACTGTATTTTCATACAGTATAAACTGGTTTTTTATACAGTAAAGTGCTGGATGCAAAATTAGAATAATTTTTTTGACCAGCCGAGTTTTGAGCTTAACGTATTGAAATAGCTGTAATCTTTAGGGTGAATGAGATTGAGATGATAGTCGCAGCGACGAATTAATACATCTTCCCCTTCCTGAATGGGCAAGGCAATCTGACTGTCACAGCTGATTTCGAGATCGTTACGGCGATGCGAAAAGCGCAGCCGAATAGTACTGCTGCTGTTGATCACCAGTGGGCGTGCAGAGAGCGTATGCGGGAACATCGGGACCAGCGTAATGGCGTCAAGAGAAGGTGTCAGAATAGGACCTCCCGCAGAAAGAGAGTAGGCGGTGGACCCCGTCGGTGTTGAAATGATCAGCCCGTCGGAACGTTGCGAGAAGGCGAAGATTTCGTCGATGTACACTTCGAACTCAATCATGTGCGCGACTTTACCAGGGTGTAGAACCACTTCGTTAATCGCGGTGCTGAGGCGCTTCTGGCAATCCTGCTGGCATACCTGAGCCTCCAGCAAAAAACGTTTTTCGCTGATGTAGTGGCCTTCCAGCACATCCGCAAGCTGTTGCTGTGCGTTATCCGGGTCAAGGTCGGTCAGAAAACCGAGGTTGCCACGGTTAATCCCAATCACTTTGATATCATAGCGTGCCAGCGTGCGGGCTGCGCCCAGCATGTTTCCATCACCGCCAACCACAACGGCAAGGTCGGCTTGTTGGCCTATTTCCGCCAGCGTGCCGGTTTTGACGCTTTTGAGCTGAAGCTCCTGGGCGATCTGTTGTTCAACCATCACTTCATAGCCTTTGGCGGACAGCCAGCGATACAACATTTCATGTGTCGTCAACGCAGTAGGATGACGCGGATGGCCGACGATCCCGATACACTTGAAATGATTATTCATTTTCTGGAGGTCCTTGTGCCTAATGAATGATGACAATTGGTCTTGTTCCCTTGAATCCCGGAAACTGATCCCCATAATAAGCGAAGTTAGCGAGATGAATGCAGAAAAACGCGGAGAAATTCATGAGTAGTAAAGAACAGAAAACGCCTGAGGGGCAAGCCCCGGAAGAAATTATCACGGAACAGCACGAAGACATTGAGGCTGTAGAGCCTGACGTTTCTGCTGAGCAGGTGGACCCGCGCGATGAAAAAATTGCGAATCTGGAAGCTCAATTAGTTGAAGCCCAGAACCGCGAGCGCGATGGCATTTTGCGTATCAAAGCCGAAATGGAAAACCTGCGTCGCCGTACCGAACTGGACGTTGAAAAGGCACATAAGTTTGCCCTGGAGAAGTTCATCAATGAACTGTTGCCGGTCATTGATAGCCTGGATCGTGCGCTGGAAGTGGCAGATAAAGCTAATCCGGACAATGCCCCAATGATTGAAGGCATCCAACTGACGCTGAAATCCATGCTGGATGTGGTACGTAAGTTTGGTGTGGATGTGGTGGCAGACACTAACGTTCCATTGGACCCGAACGTTCACCAGGCGATTGCTATGGTTGAATCTGAAGATGTTACCGCAGGTAATGTGCTGGGTGTGATGCAGAAAGGCTATACCCTGAACGGCCGTACCATTCGTGCTGCAATGGTCACTGTGGCGAAAGCGAAAGCGTAATTAGCCCTGTAGCGCCGGGTGTGGTTTTGCCTTACCCGGCCTACATTCTATTCAGAAATACTTTCCCGAATCGGTTTAACAGGCAAGACTTTCACTTGCTTAATCATGTTGTCCTGTACATCCAGGATATCAATATCGTATTGCTCAATACGTACTCGAGTCCCTGCTGCCGGGATCTCTTCCAGTGCCTCAAGAATCATCCCATTCATGGTACGCGCCTCATCCTCTGGCAGATGCCAGTTGAAGGCTTTGTTAAGCTCGCGAATATTGGCACTGCCATCGATGAGTACAGAACCATCGTTTTGCGGTGTGACTTCTTCGGCCAGGGAGGGGGACATAGAGGTTGTGAAATCACCAACAATTTCTTCCAGGATATCTTCAACCGTGACTAATCCCTGGATATCTCCATATTCATCCACCACCAGACCCACTTTCTTTTTATTACGCTGGAATTTGACCAACTGAGTGCTCAGCGGTGTTCCTTCCGGAACGTAATAAATTTCATCGGCTGCACGCAGCATCACCTCTTTGGTGAATTCATTTTTCTCGGTCATCAGACGATAAGCCTCGCGCACGCGTAGCATGCTGATGGCATCGTCGAGCGTGTCCCGATAAAGCACAATGCGCCCATGAGGGGAGTGCGTAAGTTGGCGGACGATAGCTTTCCAGTCGTCGTTGATGTCGATGCCCACGATTTCATTACGTGGGACCATGATGTCGTCCACGCTGACTTTCTCCAGGTCCAGCACTGACAGCAGCATGTCCTGGTTGCGGCGGGAAATTTGCGAGCGTGATTCGTTAACGATAGTGCGCAGTTCGTCTTTACTGAGCGCGCCGCTGATGACGACATCGGTCTTGATACCAATCATCCGCATTAACAGACGTGTGACCATGTTAAGCAGCCAAACCAATGGCATCATCAGGACCAGAAGAGGGGCCAGCAAGAAACTGCTGGGGTAGGCGACTTTTTCTGGGTAGAGCGCTGCAATGGTCTTTGGTAATACTTCGGCAAAGACCAGCACGACAAATGTCAGCACGCCAGTGGCAATGGCGACACCCGCATTACCGTAAAGGCGCATACCCACAATCGTCCCCAGAGCAGAGGCGAGAATGTTGACCAGGTTGTTACCGATAAGGACCAGGCTAATCAGTCGATCCGGTTTTCGCAGCAGTTTTTCTACACGGCGTGCGGCACGATTACCTTGCTTCGCACGATGACGCAGCCGATAGCGGTTCAGTGTCATCATGCCGGTTTCTGAACCGGAGAAGTAAGCAGAGATGACCACCATAACGATCAACGTGACGATCAGTGTGGTGGTAGAGATGTGTTCCAGGGGGAACTCCTTTATTGCTTAGCTAGCGAGTTGCTGAATGATACGACTGCCAAAATAGGCCAGTGTCAGAAGGCCAGCACCCGCAACGTTGAACCAGACTACGCGACGCCCGCGCCAGCCTTTATGGTAATGACCCCATAAAAGAACAATATAGACAAACCATGCAATGATGGAGAGTACGGCTTTATCGATATTCTCCAGACTGAAAAGGTTCTTCATATAAAACAGGCCAGTACACAGCGTAAGCGTCAGTAACACGACGCCGATCTGGGTGATGTGAAACATTTTGCGCTCGATGACCATCAGCGGCGGCATTTCATGGTTAAAGACCAGTTTTTTGTTTTTCAACTGGTAGTCAATCCAGGCCAATTGCATTGCATACAGAGCGGCAATAATGAGCGTCGCGTATGAAAACAGTGATAACCCGATATGCACCATCATGCCTGGAGTCGTTTCCAGATGCGTGATGAACTCATTAGGAACAAAGGTGGCAAACGCCAGATTGATAAGTGCAAACGCATAGACAATCGGCAGTAACAACCAGCCCCGATTTTTGGAGGCGACAATGGTCATGACTGTGCAGATCATCAGGCTGACCAGCGAGCCCACGTTGAGCACACTTAAATTTTGCACACTCCCGTCACCCGGAATAATGCGCGATTCCAGCGCAAACGCGTGGCTGATAAGGGCAATCACGGCCGACAAAATAGCCATTCGCCGCCAGCCGCTGTTCTTTTGCAGCAGACCAGGAATGATCAGCGCAAGGCTGACAGAGTAGGCAACAAGAGCGATCAGTGCGAAAACAGGCATAGGGGTGTCGACAGTTGTCTTAATAAGAAAGAGAAGCAGTATAACGTTACGTGACGCCTGCTCCAACCGTTGCATAACAACAAAGGCGGCTTCATGTTATACTCCGGCAAAATTCTGTGTATGTGTCGCTGTGGCGGCTCAACGTTTCTACCTCAGGCGAGAGACAATGTTTGATAATTTAACCGATCGTTTGTCGCGCACGCTGCGCAACATCAGCGGCCGTGGACGCCTTACCGAAGAGAACATCAAGGAAACGCTGCGCGAAGTGCGCATGGCACTGCTGGAAGCAGATGTCGCGTTACCTGTTGTTCGTGATTTCATCAACCGCGTTAAAGAAAAAGCGGTTGGTCATGAAGTAAACAAAAGCCTGACGCCAGGTCAGGAATTCGTCAAAATTGTCCGTAACGAACTCGTTGCGGCGATGGGCGAAGAAAACCAGGTACTTAACCTGGCGGCACAGCCACCTGCCGTGGTGCTGATGGCTGGCCTGCAGGGGGCAGGTAAAACCACAAGCGTGGGTAAACTGGGTAAATTCTTGCGTGAAAAGCACAAGAAGAAAGTCCTGGTGGTTTCTGCTGACGTATACCGCCCAGCGGCGATCAAACAGTTGGAAACCCTCGCTCAGCAAGTTAGCGTGGATTTCTTCCCGTCTGATGTTGCCCAGAAGCCTGTCGATATCGTTAATGCTGCGCTGAAAGAAGCGAAGCTGAAATTCTACGACGTGCTGTTGGTGGATACCGCGGGTCGACTCCACGTCGACGAAGCGATGATGGATGAAATCAAACAGGTTCATGCTGCCATTAACCCGGTAGAGACCCTGTTTGTTGTCGATGCAATGACCGGTCAGGATGCGGCGAATACCGCAAAAGCGTTTAACGAAGCGCTGCCTTTAACCGGTGTTGTGTTGACCAAAGTGGACGGTGATGCTCGTGGTGGTGCGGCACTTTCTATCCGCCATATCACCGGCAAGCCGATTAAATTCCTCGGTGTTGGCGAAAAAACCGAAGCGCTGGAGCCGTTCCACCCGGATCGTATTGCCTCCCGTATCCTCGGGATGGGCGATGTGCTGTCGCTTATCGAAGATATCGAAAGCAAAGTCGATCGCGCGCAGGCTGAGAAGCTGGCGAACAAGCTGAAAAAAGGCGATGGCTTTGACCTGACGGACTTCCTCGAGCAGTTGCGTCAGATGAAGAATATGGGCGGAATGGCGAGTCTGATGGGTAAACTGCCCGGTATGGGACAGATCCCGGATAACGTTAAAGCGCAGATGGATGACAAAGTGCTGGTGCGTATGGAAGCGATCATTAACTCGATGACGCTGAAAGAACGTGCAAACCCAGACATCATCAAAGGCTCCCGCAAACGCCGTATCGCCGCAGGTTGCGGTATGCAGGTGCAGGACGTTAACCGTCTTCTGAAACAATTCGACGACATGCAGCGCATGATGAAGAAAATGAAGAAAGGCGGGATGGCGAAGATGATGCGCGGCATGAAAGGGATGATGCCTCCTGGATTCCCTGGCCGTTAAAAACAAGGGCATGAGGCTATCTTGTTTGCCATTTTAGTTCCGGGGTGTGCTCAACAAAACACTATAGTGTTTTGAATGCCCTTCAGGGCGAGCGGAGCGAGTAAATGCTCAAGTACAACGTGCACACTCCGCTTTCTTCGCGCACACCGGAACGAAACGGGTTGCACCGATATACGCCTTCTGCCCGTCGTTTAATGCTCAGTATCAAGATGCTGATTGCATTTTCCCCAGAAATCAGTAAAATTTTCGGGCTTTTAATATGACACCCGGGCTCCGTTCCTCGATGGGGCCCGGTTGTTTTATTCACACAAGAGGATGTTATGGTAACTATTCGTTTAGCACGTCACGGCGCGAAAAAGCGTCCGTTCTACCAGGTTGTTGTAACCGACAGCCGTAATGCACGCAACGGTCGCTTCATTGAGCGCGTTGGTTTCTTCAACCCGATCGCATCTGGTTCTGAAGAAGAAACCCGTCTGGATCTGGATCGTATCGCTCACTGGGTTGGCCAGGGCGCTACTCTGTCCGATCGCGTTGCAGCGCTGATCAAAGCCGCTAACAAAGCAGCTTAATCTGTCACGGTGGTCATGATGAGCAAGCAACACGCCGCACCAGTCCCTGTTGAACCGATCGTATTGGGGAAAATGGGTTCTACTTACGGTATCCGTGGTTGGCTCAGAGTGTTTTCCTCCACCGAAGACGCCGAAAGCATTTTTGATTACCAACCCTGGTTTATCCAGAAAGGTGGTAAGTGGGAAGAGGTCGAGCTGGAAAGCTGGCGTCACCACAATCAGGATATCGTCATTAAGCTGAAAGGCGTTGACGATCGCGATGCCGCGAATCTGCTGACCAATTGCGAAATTGTCGTTGATTCATCGCAGTTGCCGAAGCTGGATGATGGTTACTACTGGAAAGACCTTATCGGTTGCCAGGTTGTGACAACAGAAGGCTATGGTCTGGGTAAAGTCATCGATATGATGGAAACTGGATCGAATGACGTTCTCGTCATTAAGGCAAACCTGAAAGATGCGTTCGGTATCAAGGAGCGGTTGGTTCCGTTCCTCGATGGGCAGGTTATCAAGAAAGTCGATCTCGCTACTCAAACGATTGAAGTAGATTGGGATCCTGGTTTTTAAATTCTCCTGAAAACGGTAAAAGACGGCGCTATGTGGATTGGCATAATTAGCCTGTTTCCTGAAATGTTCCGCGCGATTACCGATTACGGGGTAACTGGCCGGGCAGTAAAAAATGGCCTGCTGAGCATCGAGAGCTGGAGTCCACGAGATTTCACTCATGACCGACACCGTACCGTGGATGATCGTCCTTACGGTGGCGGACCGGGGATGTTAATGATGGTGCAACCTTTACGGGATGCCATCTCAGCAGCAAGAGCCGCGGCAGGTGAAGGCGCGAAGGTGATTTATCTGTCACCTCAGGGACGCAAGCTTGATCAAGCGGGCGTGAGCGAACTGGCAGCCAGTCAGAAACTGATTCTGGTGTGCGGTCGCTACGAAGGGATAGATGAGCGCGTAATTCAGACCGAGATTGACGAAGAATGGTCTATCGGCGATTACGTTCTCAGCGGTGGTGAGTTACCGGCAATGACGCTGATTGACTCGGTTTCCCGGTTCATTCCGGGTGTACTGGGACATGAAGCTTCAGCAACGGAAGATTCCTTTGCTGATGGATTGCTGGACTGTCCACACTATACTCGTCCTGAAGTGTTGGAAGGGATGGAGGTCCCGACAGTGTTACTGTCAGGAAACCATGCCGAGATACGTCGCTGGCGTCTGAAGCAGTCGCTGGGCCGAACCTGGCTTAGAAGACCTGAACTTCTGGAAAACCTGGCTCTGACTGAAGAGCAAGCAAAGTTGCTGGCCGAGTTCAAAACTGAACACGCGCACCAGCAGCATGAACATGATGGGAAGGCGTAATACGCACCCGAATATCAGTTTACCCAGGATAAGAGATTAAATTATGAGCAACATTATTAAACAAATTGAACAAGAGCAGATGAAGCAGGACGTACCTTCCTTCCGTCCGGGTGATACCGTGGAAGTGAAAGTATGGGTTGTTGAAGGTTCCAAAAAACGTCTGCAGGCATTCGAGGGCGTGGTTATCGCTATTCGTAACCGCGGTCTGCACTCTGCATTCACTGTTCGTAAAATTTCCAACGGCGAAGGCGTTGAGCGTGTCTTCCAGACTCACTCTCCGGTAGTTGACAGCATTGCTGTTAAACGTCGTGGTGCTGTACGTAAAGCTAAACTGTACTACCTGCGTGAGCGTACTGGTAAGTCTGCTCGTATTAAAGAGCGTCTGAACTAAGATTCGCTTAAGCGACATCCTGTAAAAAGGGCTGGCCAAAAGGCTGGCCCTTTTTTTATCTAAAAACCTCCCTTGCGTTAACCGTTTTGATATAAATCATTTACAATGCTGTCGATCCTGGAGGGAGGGGCAGTGGGTAACGTATTGCATCAGTCAGTCTGGAAACGCACAGCGGCATGGGCCGCGTTGTTTGCGATCCTGCTGATCGTGATTGCTCCGCTTATCTCCATCTCGCTTCAGAAAGATCCCATGAGTGCCATGCCGGGCATGCACCACGATATGAACATGATGTCGATGGATGAGCATCATGGCGACATGCAACACTCAATGCCTGTTGATCACGCTGAAGCCTGCGGTTACTGCGTACTGTTAGCTCATGTACCGGGCATGATACTGGCGCTGATCGTGCTGCTCAGTATCGCACTGCAACGGCTTCGTCTTAAACTGCCTCGCCCGGTGGTAAGCCACTGGCATTTTTTCCCCTGGTTGTATCCTGATACCCGTGCGCCACCGCATCTGTCTGCTTTTTCCCTTTAAAAACAAAATCGATCACTTTTTACCTTAAAAAGGAAAAGTATGACTACCTGCACTTCGCGCGTGGCATGGGTAAACCTGCTGCGACGCCTCCATTTCTATGTCGGGCTATTTGTTGGTCCGTTTATTTTTTTCGCTGCGCTTACCGGCACGCTCTATGTGGCGACGCCGCAGCTAGAAGGTTATGTCTATCGCACAGCTTTACATACAGACACTTCGGGTGACGCATTGCCGCTGTCTGAGCAGATAGCCGTGGCGGAAAAAACTGTCGGTACTGGATTACGTTTACATGCGGTACGCCCCGGTCTGGCTGAAGGGGAAACGACGCGAGTGATGTTTGCTGACCCGATGCTTGGGCCATCAGAGACCCGGGCTATCTTTGTTGACCCGGTAACTCTGCAGGTTCGCGGTGATATGACGGTGTATGGCACAAGCGGTATTTTGCCGCTGCGTCAGAAAATCGATTATCTCCACAGCTCATTAATGTTGGGTGATACCGGACGGTTGTATAGTGAACTGGCAGCTTCCTGGATGTGGATAGCGGCAGTAGGGGGAATTGTATTGTGGTTTTACACCCGACCTAAACGCCGACTGAATAACCGCTTCCAGAATCGTCGACGCGTGCATATTACGTTGGGCTGGCTCCTGCTGGGGGGCATGTTACTGTTTTCGGCCACGGGTCTCACCTGGTCACAATGGGCGGGGGGCAACGTCGATAAATTGCGTGCTGAAATGAACTGGCTTACGCCTCAGGTGAATACCACGTTACACGGAACATCAGAGAACACTGATGAACATTCTGAGCATCGTGGTCATCATGGTGGGATGATGATGCCCGATATGGCGATGGATCTGACGCAGTTTGACAATGTTCTGCTCGCAGCGAGAAAGGCTGGCATTGATGCCGAGAAGCTGGAGATCCGTCCGGCGAAAATGGCAAATCAGGCGTGGACCGTTACTGAGATTGATCGTAGCTGGCCTACGCAAGTTGATGCCGTTGCAGTTGATCCCCATTCAATGCAAATCCTGGATCGCACCCAGTTCGAACATTTTCCGCTAATGGCTAAGTTGACCCGCTGGGGCGTGGATTTCCATATGGGGATTTTATTTGGCCTGGCGAATCAGTTAGTGCTCATTGCGTTTGGAATAGCACTGTGTGTTCTGATTATCTGGGGATATCGAATGTGGTGGATGCGTCGTCCGGCCCAGTCGGTGGCAAGCCCCGTGCAGACGCTTTGCCAGAGTTGGCTGGCATTACCATTGGCAGGGCGGAGTATGACGGTCGTTGTCTGCGCGCTGCTGGGGTTAGCCCTTCCGGTGATGGGCGCGAGTCTGGCACTGCTCATGCTGATTGACTGGCTACGCTGGCGAGCGGCATCAACTGTGTCGCTCACCGAATCATCCGCTAAATAACGTTATGGCGTGCTGATGACCACCGCAACCCGGCGGTTTTCAGCGCGGCCTTGCGAAGTGCTGTTACTGGCAACGGGATATTTTTTACCTAATCCCTGTGTGGTGAGGTTACTGCGCGGGATATTGGCCCCTTTTGCCCAGGTATCGGCGACGACGTTTGCACGTTTGAGTGATAACGCTTCGTTGTAGCCATCTTCACCATAGTTGTCAGTATGGCCGTCCATCCGGGCATGAGTTAAGCCCGTAGTGGCAAGCTGCTTCGCCATAGACTGGATCTGTTGCTCACTCTCAGGGCGGATCTGCGCTTCATTTTTACCGAAGAGGATTTTATCTGACAGCCCCAGTGACCAGTCGCCGTTGGTCTCATTGAACCCATATGATTTCATTGCGGCGATTTGTTCTGGAGTAAATTTGCCGGTAGGGGGAGTCTGGCAACCCGCCAGGATCAGTGATGTGAGTAAAAAAGGTGCGAGGTATCGCTTTAACATATCGTATTCCTTTCTAAGATATTGTTTTTGAACGCTGGTTTTTGACCAGGTACATATTGCGGTCGGCTTGCTCCAGTAATGCTTCCACAGAGGCATTTTCCCACGCCAGAGCTGAACCAATGCTGAGTGACATCGATGCTGTATGCCCGTTATGCAAATCAAACGGACGAATAAACTGCTGCGACAGTGCAATACAAATGTTGTGAACTTCAAGTTCAGAGTGTACGCCATACAGGATCATCGCAAACTCATCTCCGCCAAGACGGTACGATTGATGGCGTTTGTCACCAAATTCCACCATCCGACTGGCCACTTCAATGAGTACGCAGTCGCCTGCTGCATGGCCCCAGGTGTCATTGATAAATTTAAAGTTATCGCCATCGAGAAAAAGCAGGGCAGAGTTAACCTTTGCTGACGAATCATTCATTAAGGCTGCAATACTGTTGCGAAATGCTGCCCGGTTAGCAAGGCCAGTAAGCGGGTCGTGCATAGCGGTACGAAGTAATTGGGCGTTTTTTGCCTGTAACTTGAGCTGCCATTCTTCCATTTCGTCCAGCAGACTATTGAAGTCTTCGCCAAAACGGTGGAATTCCTCAATACGTCCTTCCTTCACTCGGCGCGAGAAATTACGGTTTGTGCGCACATCGTGGACAACATCGGTGATGTTTTGTATTGCTGTCACCATGCCATGGTGCAGAGAACGTGTGATAGTGAGCGCGACAACTGAGGCGAAAAGAATACAGCCGGTCAAAACCGCAAACGACATCCAGATAAAGTGGCCGATCAAACTATCGCGAGCGGTAAGGCGGATTTCACCAATGGTGTTGCCATTGTGCAGGACCGGTTGCGAAACGGGAGTCGGGAACAGCCAGCGGCTGACCAGTGCACCGAGAGTGTCCGTATTTTCTTCCGGGTTCCATGACCAGTAAGCAAAGCGTTTTTTATGAGTATCGAGGACTTCCGCCACGGCGAATTGAATCGCCACGGGTTTAACAGACACCTCAGAGTCATTTAAGATGACTTAAAGAGAGGTGCCCATGAGCGGTAAG
>NZ_WLVC01000059.1:0-20386 GCF_016859735.1 Lelliottia sp. RWM.1
AAATGGCTGATATTACCGGGGAGAAGGGAGCGAAGTTACCCGCGGGAACTCAGGGTAAAGACCAGAAAATATCCGGACAAAAAGGTTGCTGGTCACCTTAAGTGACCAGCATTAACCATAAGGTTGCCGTTTTTTATGCACCAGTCCTCTTCCTGTCACAAAGGCCTTCAGGCTGAACAATCACTTTTTCATCTGCGCCAGTATGTTCCGACACTGATTTGCCTCTCCTTCTGACGGAGAGATCAGCGCCAGCAGCGCTGCAGCTGGTGTCACCAGCGTAGCCAGTGCCGCAGCGACTGCACCACGGGCAATCAATGGCCCGGCTTTCACCCCCGCCTGCGGGTTTTTGAATGTACCTCGCACATACAACGGCGAACGCAGGGTAATGATGCGGATCCCTTTGCTTTCAGGGTCGATAGTCAAATCGAGCTGTTCAGACGCCATGCTGGCCGTCCCGGTGACGTTTATCACTGCATTCTCCGTATCAAAGGCGAAAAGCTGGGGACGCGCCACACCGTTGACCAGATCCACGTTCGCAGCCGCGCAATTCACTTTCACTTCGTCATCGCCAAAAATTTGTCCGACCACGAAATTACCCACGTTCAGCCCCAGGATCTCCATCAGGTTACGGCTCACCAGTCCATCGTTCATCAGCAGTTTGAGGTTACCGTTACTGCTCCCCAACAGAGCGGCGACAGAATTCCCGGTTCCGCGGAAGTCAGCATCACCGTTCATTTCGCCGAGCGTTTTTTGCATCAGTTCAACGTCAGGCATCAGCTCTTTTAGCTTGAGACGCCGCGCCTGTACATCGGCCCGTCCTTGCATCGGCTTTTTATCGCCTTCAAGGTGAATATTCGACGAAATCATTCCACCCGCGAGGCCAAATTTCAGCGGTTGCAGGCGCAGGTCAGCATTTTTGAGGATCAGATGAGTGGAGAGATCGCTAATGGGTAGCGTACTGCCATGCTCAATTTTACGCCCTTTAAAGCGGACATCGGCATCCATCACATTCCATTTATCGGTTTCAAAGCGATCATAGGGCAATACTTTACCTGCTGGCTGAAGATCCTTTTTCACCTCTTTGGACCTGGTTCCTTTCCCCGAATCCACGCCAATCAGTGGCCCAAGATCGGCCAAACGCAGCTGACGGGACTCCACATCACCTTCCAGTTTTGGCCGAGGTTTTCCCGTGGTGTAGGTCAGCGAACCGTGAATATCGCTGTCACCGATGTGGCCGTTGAAATCACGGTAATCGAATACTGACGCCTGTTGATGACCTATTTTGGCCACCAGATGACCATCCGTTTCGAATGGCGGCGTATCAGGCAACAATACGCCTGTCAGGTCGTAAAGCGCACCCAGTGAATCACCAGAGAACCTCAGCCGCAGATCCACGCCCCCCATGTTCATTGGATCATTTATTGTTCCGACAAATGCCACGCGAGTGTTCCCGGAACGGAAATCAGCCTGTACCGGGAAAGGCGTACCGTCGCCGCGTAATGCCAACATACCACCTATTTTCCCTGTGCCACTCAGCGGTTGCCCGTTGTAGCGGCCCTTTGCCGTCAGACCGAAGATGTAATCACCTGTCTTGCGGGACGCCTCTTTGCTTTGGCTACCTGTGACTTCATTAAACGGTAGCGGTTTCCCAAGCGGATCAACCAGGATCTCCACATTGGCCTTACTCACTGCGTCATCAATCGCGATCCGCCCACGATCAAACAGGATGTTATCCAGACGAAATGACCATGCCGAAGGCACTGCATCGGGCTTGCTGCCATCATTGTTGGCGAGATTAAACGTCCAGTTATTATTTTTTTCTGACAGGCGAATCAAGCGTGCATCGGGTTTTTCGAGCTTGATCCAGGGCAGATAAACCGTTTTATTCAGGAGTGCGAGCGGCGCAAGCGTGGCCTCAACGCGCGGGAGATGAACCATTGTGACATCGGGGATATCAGGTGGGTTGCCAAGAATAATGTCATCAGCATGAACGTGCGGCCAGGGAACCCAGCTTCGCCAGCCCGTCTCTTCTTGCTGCCGTTCCCACACAATGCCCAGATCGCCACGAATGGCAAAAGGCCGGTTCAGCTCGGTTGAGACTTTCTGGTTGATGGTCGGTTTAAGGCGATTCCAGTCAAACGTGGCAATAATGATGATTGCCACCACAATCAACAACAAGAAGATCCCAAGTCCCCAGGTGACAATCCTGGCTGTTTTCGTCATCTTTTCCCCCTTACCTGATGGCCTTACCTTTCATGAATATAGCTCATGGCTCAGATAAGCGGGGGCCGCTGTGTCCGGTAATAGTGCGTATTCTCCACGCACTATTATGGGAAACAGCAGGGGTTATAAAGTGATAATAACGTTATCGAGCGTGTCCATCGGAACCGGACGCGAGAGGAAATAGCCCTGAGCTGCAGCCGCAGGCGAGTTTTGTACGTCGCGCCACTCTTCCAGCGTTTCAACGCCTTCCACAATGACTCCCTGACAATAACGATTCATCAACTGCAGCAACAGGGTGAACAAATTTCGCCCTTCCGACGTCTGTCGCAACATAATGAACAAGTCACGGGCGACTTTGATGTAGTCGTAGCGAACTTCACTCAGTGCAGAAAAATTCGCCATACCCGTACCGAAGTCATCCAGCCACAATGGGCCAAATTCACACATAGAGGCAAACGAAGAATCCTGTGGAAGACGGACATGCTCAACCAACTCAAAACGCATCCACGGCAACGCAGAGATCAATCCCTGTAATGTCGCATTCTGGCGTAATGCCATCAGGGTTGGGCCGTCGACATTCACCGAGGCAAGAATATTGTGCTGCTGGAAAAAGGACTGCCTGGAGGCCAACATTTTCAGTTGCTCTTCCAGCACATCCAGGCGCTGACGCACGGAAACCTCGGCAAAATAGCGGTCCGGTGCGATACGCTGTAAAGGATTCGATGGGTGTGTAACAACCGTTAAAATCTCAATTGCCATCAGCCGACCATCAGTACGGTAGATCGGTTGATAGGTGTACACACGCTCACATTGCAGCCAGTAGCGATGCTCCTGCAAGTTCTCAATACTTGCCTCAGGCGTAGTGCTTAGCCGCTGGATAACCTGCTCTGACTTCATTTCAGATGTCCTGTTGTATGGGGATGACCTTTTGGACTCGTCAATGGGTTATCGGCGCAACGATTGAGAACTTTATGTTCAGTCTGCGGGGAAAATGAAATTAAGATGACAGAAATTTCCAGGAATACGCGCTGGCTCAAAAAAAATAATGGAACGTCGTTTTAATATAGTTGACCATAAAATCCACACAGCGCACACTACCGCTAATTTATCTGTTCAGGTTCACGACTATGTCCAAAAAAATTGCCGTGATAGGCGAATGTATGATTGAGCTGTCACAAAAAGGCGCGGAAGTCAGCCGCGGTTTTGGTGGCGACACATTGAACACGTCAGTTTACATTGCCCGTCAGGTTGCACCCGACGCACTCTCCGTAAACTATGTTACCGCACTGGGGACAGACAGTTTCAGCCAGCAAATGCTTGAAGCCTGGCAAAGCGAAAATGTACAAACTTCACTCATCCAGCAGATGGAAAACCGTCTGCCGGGTCTGTACTACATTGAAACCGACAGTGCAGGTGAGCGCACGTTTTACTACTGGCGCAACGAAGCCGCGGCAAAATTCTGGCTGGAAAGCGACGCTGCCGCCGCCATCTGCGAAGAGCTGGCAACCTTTGATTATCTCTATCTGAGCGGGATTAGCCTGGCAATTCTAAGCCCGACCAGCCGCGAAAAACTGTTGTCACTCCTGCGTGAATGCCGTGCAAATGGCGGTAAAGTTATCTTCGATAACAACTACCGTCCTCGTCTGTGGGCCAGCAGCGAAGAGACACAGCAGGTCTACCAGCAGATGCTGCAGTGCACCGATATCGCATTCCTAACACTGGATGACGAAGATGCCCTGTGGGGTGAGAAACCGGTCGATGAAGTGATCGCCCGAACTCAGGCTGCTGGTGTAAATGAAGTGGTGATTAAGCGTGGTGCAGATTCCTGCCTGGTTGCCGTCGCTAACGATGCACTGGTTGACGTTCCAGCCGTGAAATTAGCCAAAGAAAAAGTGATTGATACCACTGCTGCAGGTGATTCATTCAGTGCGGGTTATCTGGCCGTTCGCCTGACGGGTGGAACACCTGAAGCCGCCGCACAGCGCGGACACCTGACGGCCAGTACCGTCATTCAGTATCGCGGTGCGATTATTCCACGCGACGCAATGCCTGATTAAGACGTTTGACCTCTCCCCCTCTCTCCAAAAGAGAGAGGGGGAGAGTGAAGAGCTTACTGCCCCTGTGGAATATCCGTCACTTCCTGATGCGCATCATCTGTCGCAGTATTCTGAGCAGACGCCGTCGACGAGACCATAATAGAATTCCAGGTCGACTGAAGCGCTTTCATGTCATATTCCGGCTCGCCTTTCGGCTGCATCAGAATCAACGCCATATCTTGTGACAGTTGCTGACGCAAATCCTGGTTCAACATCTCAACGGTCAGACCGCTCAGGAAATCCTGACGTAGCTTCTGATACTGTTCTGGCGCAATATCCACCACCTGATTTTGCAGGGAACGAATACGCTGGCTGATCAGAATGTCTGTATCAGCACGGGCATAGGTTGCAAACAGCTTCTGTAGCTCAAGTTTTTTCTGCGCGACCAGCGCGTTGAATTCATCTTCAGACAGGCCATCTTTACGCACTTTCGCCAACTCCTTTGCCACCACACCGAGATTGGCGTTCAGCTTGTCGCCAGGCGATTCAACATTAATGGCACACTGTGCACGCTGGAACAGCACACGGCAGTCAAAGCCCAGGCCAATATCTTTCATGTTGTTTTTGCTGAGCGTCTGCTGAACGTGCCAGAACAGGGCTTCACGCGCCAGGTCTGCACGCCAGTAACGCAGCAATGCGGCGGATTCACGGATTGGCTGCCACGCGGTATCCCACATGACGGAGAGACGATCCTGACGCACTGTGTCGGTCATGATACTGACAGGCTCTGCACGCAACGGCGAAAGCGTCGGGACAGGAGCAGGCGTCTCACGCTTACCTTTTAGTTCACCAAACGCCTTGTTGATCTGTTCAACAACCGCACGGCTATCAACATTACCCACCACAATCAGGGTCATCGCATCCGGGGTGTACCATTTCTGGTAGAAGGATTTTACCTGCTCGGCATCCACTGGCTGTTTCAGCGGCTCTGCCGGATCGTGTCCCAGCAGCATTGAGCCCTTCAGACGATAACGCCACCAGCCGTCTTTGGTATCAGCAGGCCATGTCGCGACCATGTCACTGTTACTTAATGCGTAGTTCACGGTATCTGGCGTAATTGCCAGCTTGCCCGTCGAATCCGACAAATAGGTGAGTGCTTCTTTCAGCAGGTCATTACGGTTATTCGGCAGACTCAGATTAAACATGGTGTAGTCATAAGAGACCACTGCAGGAGGAAGCGGGCGCTTAGGATCAATAGCCTGTTGCCAGAGTGAGCGCACCTGTACAGCTTGCAAACTGCCGCTCTGAGTGAGCGCCAGCCGAGGAATAAAATGGCTTAAACCGGTCTGTTGGGTACTCTCAGCAAGAGAGCCTGTATTCACAGACAGACGGATTTCGATACGGTCGCTGGGGCGTTGAGGAGTGGCTAAAACTTGCCACTGGAACCCATTCGCCAACGTCCCTTGTTGCCAGGCCGGGTCTGGCTGGAGCGCATCTGCCTGCACATAACTGGCCGCTGCCATCATCAGCAAACCGCCGGTTAAGAGTCGAATTTTTGTGCCCTGCATGTGAACCCCTGATCAACATTCCTGGTTAAAAAAGAGTGTCTCACGACGTGGAGAACTCTAAAAGATGACGATGAAAACACGTCGATTAGACCGCGTGTTCAGCAAAACGTCACGGTCAGAAGTGAAATATACCCAAAAAAAATCTTGTCGAATTATGACAGGTATGAACAGTTATTATGCGCAGGAGCCCGCTTCCCGACAAGGGAATGCGGGCATAAGTGAGGAGATTAGGAGGATAATCCCTGGGTTTTGCTATCAGATATCCGATTATTCAGCGTGTCGTCGAGCTTTTTGTGATCTAACTCTTTAACCCACTTCGCCACAACCACTGTTGCCACACCATTACCCACCAGGTTGGTCAATGCGCGCGCTTCAGACATAAAGCGGTCAATACCCAGAATCAACGCCAGACCCGCTACCGGCAAGTGGCCTACAGCCGAAATGGTCGCCGCGAGAACGATAAAGCCACTTCCTGTTACACCTGCCGCCCCTTTGGATGAAAGCAATAACACAACCAGCAGCGTAATTTGATGGAAAATATCCATATGGCTGTTGGTCGCCTGCGCGATGAAGACCGCGGCCATAGTCAGGTATATCGACGTACCATCCAGGTTGAAGGAGTAACCCGTCGGGATCACAAGCCCTACAACAGACTTCCGGCAACCGAGTTTTTCCATCTTATCGAGCATACGCGGCAGTGCAGATTCAGAAGAAGAGGTCCCCAGTACAATCAGCAGCTCTTCGCGGATGTAGCGAATGAATTTGAAAATATTGAAACCTGCGGCACGTGCAATCGACCCCAGCACGACCACCACAAACAGAATACAGGTGATATAGAAGCAGATAATCAGCTGGCCGAGCTGTACCAGCGAACCCACACCGTATTTACCAATGGTAAACGCCATCGCCCCGAACGCACCGACAGGTGCAAGGCGCATGATCATATTGATAATGCCAAAGATGACCTGAGAGAAACTTTCAATCACGTTGAAGATAATCTGGCCTTTGCTGCCCAGACGGTGCAACGCAAAACCAAACAGGACGGCAAACAGCAGTACCTGCAAGATATTCCCGCTGGCGAACGCGCCAATCACACTGCCTGGAATAACATCCAGCAGGAAAGCCACAACACCTTGATCTTTTGCCTGTTCGGCGTAGATAGCGACCGCTTTTGCATCAAGCGTCGAAGGATCAACGTTCATCCCCGCACCCGGCTGAACCACGTTAACGATAATCAGACCGATGATCAGTGCGATGGTACTGACCACTTCAAAATACAGAAGAGCGACTGCACCGGTACGGCCTACCGCCTTCATGCTTTCCATGCCAGCGATGCCGGTCACTACCGTACAGAAAATCACCGGAGCGATGATCATTTTGATGAGCTTAACGAACGCGTCGCCAAGCGGTTTCATTTGTGCGCCTAATTCCGGGTAGAAGTGACCAAGCAGAATACCGATTGCGATGGCTGTCAGGACCTGAAAATAAAGGCTTTTGAAGAGAGAGGTTTTCATAGGGTGTCCTTGGGAAGAAAAACCACAGGCTTTGTAAGGTTATGGTTAACCTGCGGCTCTAAAATAACACCCGTAAAACAGGACAGAAATAAACTCAGATCAAATTTGAAACACAAATGTTAAAAAGTTAGAGCTGACTCGCACAAGCCAGCAACAAAATTACACGTTTGCGTTATTGTCTTCGCCAAAAAGATATCGCTGTTCAAACACATTCGCAGGGACAGCACGAGCAAACAGAAAGCCCTGTCCACTCTCAACACCCGCCCCGGCAAGCCAGTCGCGCTGCGCTTCCGTTTCAATCCCTTCGGCAATCACATGCAGTTTGAGGCTTCGCGCCATCTGAATGATGGCCTGGACCATGCTGCTGTCATCCGGCAGACCGTCAACAAAGGTTTTATCAATCTTCAGGACATCAACCGGCAGCGTTTTCATGTGCTGGAGCTGACGCAACCCGGCATACCCCATACCAAAATCGTCAAGTGCGATGCGGATACCCGCATTACGCAGCGGTTTCAGAATGGCGACAGCTTCATTAGGATCATCAATACGTCGGCTCTCCGTCACCTCCAGAATCAGCGTATCAGGCTGGATCCGGTAACGGTGGATAAGTTCCAGCATCTCCGACACCATCGTCGGGTGCATAAGCTGTAATGCAGACAGGTTCACCGACAACGGCATCATGACACCCCGCTCTTGCCAGGCGGCGAGCTGTCGGCAGGACTCTTCCAGCACCCAATAACCCACGGTCACCATCAGACCGCAAGACTCGATACGCTCAATCAGCCCTTGAGGCAGTTCCCATGAGCCATCGGGTTGCTGCATACGCAACAGGGCTTCTGCACTTTTCACCTCTCCGGTCAGCAGGTTCACCTGCGGTTGTAACCAGATCGCAAACTGATGGTTATCCAGCGCAGTCAGAATGTCACTCTCTTCTGTCAGGCGCTGCTGCGCTTTCTCCATTTGCTCCGGATCGAAGAACTGAATTTGATTTTTGCCCTTACGACGAGCAGTGAAAGCAGCCGAGAAGGCGCGGCGATAAAGTTGCTCAGCCGTCAGGTCGCCATAGAACATCGCAATCCCGATGCTGGCACTTGGCCGCAGCTGGATTCCCTGAATCGGCAACCGCTCGTTAATAACAGTGAGTACTTGCTGACCTAGTGTAATCGCATGCCATGGCTCTTTTACACCATGCGCGATAATCACGAAGTCATAGCCGCTCACCTGGGTGAGCACCATACGCGGTGCGAGAACAGATTTTACTTTTTCAACCAGTGTCAGCAGCAGTACTTCCCGCTGGCTCTCCTTCAACACGCCAGCCGTGTCCTGCAAGGTTTCACATGCCACTACCATCAGCGCAGTCGTCTGCTGGCGCGCCACAGTTTGCTCCAGCATTGCCATCAGAAAGGCTTTGTTGGGCAAATCAGATACCGGGAAGCGAGTGGCATTGCTGTTCAACTCATCCTGCTGGCGCATGACACGCTGTTGGTTGATGTTGTAGCTACGCACCAGCATGCCGATTTCATCATCATGATGCAGGCGCGGAACGTCCAGTTGATGTCCAACCTGGTCCTGAGGCGAGAGATTATCCAGCGCTCTGGCAATACTGCGCAGCGGGTGCACAATCAGGCGGTTAATACACCAGGTCAGAGCCACGCTCAGGATGAGTGATAAAAGTAAGTAAGTAGTTACCAACGTGGCAACCCAGCTCATCACAAACTTATACAGACGGTAGGAGTCCGCCTGGAGTACAAGATAGGCCAGCGGCTGTGGGTTTGCCGGGCGCTCAAGCGAATAAACAGGCAATGAGATTTGCACTGGCAGCTCAAACAACCGCATGAGCATCATCGGAACCGGACGCTCAGGAATGAAGCTCATCCGTAGCGCCTGAAACTGATTGGGTAAGACGACATCCGCACGGCTGACAATCCCCGTCGGCTGGATGCGTTTTAAGATGGTTTCCGCCTCGGGAATATCCCCTTTCAAAATCGCGGCTGAGAGCGGGCCGCGTATTGAGCGGGCTATACTTTCTAATTGCGAAGCCGTGTTATAGCGATTCTGCTGTACGGAATGAAACAGCAAAATGACGCAGAATAGAAAAACAAACAGCATAGTGACGGCTGAAACCATCGCCATCTGTTTGATAGTTAAAGAACGGCTGACACGCAAAATGACTCTCCACAGAACTCGAAGCGCAAGACACACCAGGGAGTTAGCCTGGTGCGCCTGAGTATACCCGATTGATGAGATTTTAAGAGAGACTTACAAATGGATTAAGGATTATTCTGGTTACCAGTCCGCATAAGGTATGAGCGGTTGCGGCGGGAGGTCCATATCCCCTTGCCAGCCTGCGGCAGAATAACGCACATAAATAAGCGCGTGGCTTGGTGTGTAATCCTTCGCCTGCTGTATGTCAACGCCCAGCCCAACGAACCAGTTTGACGTAACACGACGTTCAATAATCGCTCTCGCGGTGTAACCCGTACCCGACGAACTGCTGCCGTTTACAGGCTCATGCTTATCGGCATACATCAGATTATCGTCAGCATCGTAATTATCATTCGGAATCAGCCCCTGAAGAGGGTATCGCATCCCGTCACTGGTTTTCGAATGCGACCATGAAACCGAGCCACCCAATTCCCACGACCAGTTTTCGGTACGTTTGCGCCAGGTGACAGGCAGCGCGAAGGAAACATACTCCTGAGGGCTGTAATAACCGCCTTGTCCCAGGGTATAGCCACCCAGGTCTTTGTCGTAATGCCACAGCATATTGCTGACGCCGACCGTCAGGCGTTCATTATTTTTATTAATGACTTTGTAGTAATACCCGGTCATCCAGCGGATGCGCCAGTTATCCGCCACATTCTTACCTGTCAGGCTATCCGCATTCAGGCTGGACCAGACACCGTTCGCCTCCCCCTTGTCATAGCTCATGCTCACGCCACCACCGGTGGCACGTACGCCGCCCCAGGTCGTGTCGGTATTCGAATCATGTTGTCCTGCAAAAGCCAGCACAGAGCTGGAAATCGGGCGGCGGTGAACGTTCAGGGTATAACCGATCGGCCCCAAATCATTGCTGTATGCCAGACTACCGACCACGTCCACCACATCGAAGCCCATCGGCGTTGTGCCAATGTCCATCGCCCAGGTGTCGTTTTGCCAGCCAACCGCCACACTTGCGCCATTGGCAGTCTGATTTGTATTGCCATGGCAAGGCGTTCTTGCACACGTACCCCATTGCGGATCGTATTTCCCGTCTTTGGTGGCAAAAGTTCCGGCATCCATATTCACCAAATCGCTCCGGAAGAACATACGCCCATCCGCCAGTGGCGCGTCCACTTGCAGCATAGTGGTATGCGCTTTCAGGTCGGAATACCCGCCCGTACCGCTTGACCCCCAGTAATCGTGTTGCAGCGTGACATTCACATCCTGCTGGCGATACAGATCGCCTGCGTCACTGCGCACGCCCCGTTTCAACCAGTCATCTTTCTCATCATTCCGCGTCAAACGCGTAAAGCTGTCATTATCTGCCGGACGCGTAGTCGTAATACCGGAGGAAACCATCGCGTCTTTATAAGTCTCCAGCGCCTGCTGAGGCTCGCCACTTTGCGCCTGAATACGGGCGGCATCACGCAGCACCAGCGCATTTTCCATAGAGGCAGGTTGTGTCCTTGCCTGCGGAACAATGTTACTGAGCGTCTGCTTAGCCGCAGCGGTATCACCAAGACCTGCCTGAGCCAGGGCCACACGACGCTGTACATTGAGAGATGGCGGCTGATCGCTTTTCACCTCAGACAGTTTTGCCAGCTCTGTACGCGCGGCATCTTTATTGCCTTGTGCAATATAAACTTCCGTCAGACCGAGAATCGCATCTTCGTTGTTTGGCTCCCGCTGCAAGACTTTGCTGTATGCGGCCTGTGCCTGAACGTTATCCCCACGCTGCTGAGCCCAGTCAGCCAGCGTTAAATCAATTCGTGTTGAGGCCGGTTGCTGGCGCAGCAGGTTTTCGGCCTCCTGCTCTTTCCCGCTGTCACGCAGACGATTTGCCGTTTCCAGCACCTGGTTGCTTTGCAGACGGTCTGACAACTCCTGAATATTGCCATTCCATTTATCGCGCGGGAGCGTATTCAGGTGAGCCAGAGCAGCCCGATCCTGATCGTTCCCTGAGAGGTAAAGCCCGGTGGCGTAAACTTGTTCCGGATCGCCAGGTTTTTGACTCGCAAGCTGCCGCATTAATGTATCCGCCTGGCTGCGCTGTCCTGCACTGTAGAGATCGCGTGAAAGACGGTAGGTGATCCATACATCGCCTGGTGAGAGCGCCAGACGACGACGCTGAATTTCTGCAGCCTGTGCAAATTTACCCTGATTTTCCAACTGTTCTGCCTGTTGGGAAAGCTGCTCGTTCGTCAGGCTACGTTCAATGTCATCAATGCTGCGACGCTGGCTGGCAGAAAGGGACTGAATAAACTGTGTGGCCTTCTCTGGCGATTGCGCGCGATACACATTTGCAAGACCACGTACCGCGTTGCTGTTACCGCTGTCCATGCGCAATGCCTGGCGATAATAACGCTCGGCCGCCACGTTATCTTTACGCACCATCGCGGCATCCCCCAGCCCCAGGACTGCATAGCTGTCGGTATTATCGATGTTGCGTGCCTGCTGGTAATAACGCTCCGCCTGGCCTGGATTGTTCGCTTTTAGTGCGGCATCACCTTGCTGGATTAAAAGCCAGTAACGGTTAACCTTTAACAGGCTATCCCATTTGCCCCGGTTGTCGCTCTGCGGATCGAGAGCGATGGCCTTTTCAAACTGCGCGACTGCGCGGGCACGATCGCCTTTCTGTGAATACGCCTGGCCCAGTGCGCCGACGGCTTCACTGTCGGCATGGTTCGCGCTGACCGCTTTTTGCAGTTCCGCTACGGCCTTGCCACCCTGCCCGGCATCGACTGCGGCTAACCCTTCAGCTTTCGCACGGAACGCTGGATCGGCGAGCTGTTTCTGTTGCGCTTCAAGCTGCGAGCGAGCAGCGGTCACGCTGTCACCATGACTAAAAACACTGAGGTATTTTTGTAGTGCATTGACGCTGGCACTGCTTGTCGGCTGGTCTTTAATTTGCTGATACCAAAGCTCAGACGCCTGGTCACGGCCACTGGTGCTTTTGGCCATATCCTGCAATACCGCAAACCCTTCATCACGTCGCCCATTCTGGAACAATAACTGCGCCAGAGAAGCCTGTTGTTGCGTGTTACCGGGATTATTCGTGTTAATTCTCTTCAACTGATCGATGGCTGTGTTACGTCTGGCAGGATCTTTCGCAACCACTGTCCAGTATTCTGCTGCCAAATCCCCTGTGGGTGGATTGCCATCAAAGAGTTTGTCGTAAGCGGCAATGGCTTCCTGAGTATGGCCTGTCGTGGCTAACAATCGTGCTTGTTGCAACGCCTGACGGCCATCCGATGTCGAGAGCAACATGGTGTTACGTGAGGATTTATAGGCGTTCGAGCTGGGTGCGAGTCCTTTAAGACGATCCAGCTCTTTTTGCGCCCCTGCAACATCCCCCTGACGCAGCAGATAGCGGAATCGCGCAGCCACCACGTCCGGATTGTTTGGGTCGATCAGTTCAAGGCGGTAGAGCGACTGGCGTACCAAATCTTCACGCTGTGTTGACTCACCCAGATGCACCTGTTCCAGCAGCTGTTTCTGTTGCGGAGAATTGGCGGCCTGAGCCAAAGGCATCAGCGCAAGGCCAAGCGATAAACTGAGTAAATTTAATGTGAACTTGCGCATTCCTGGCCCCAATCCGGTATTAATTCACCTTTTGCGGTGAAGCGAAAACGATGCTGATCCCATCCTTGTCCAAAGAGAGTCAGCACGTAGCTGTAATAGGCATTATTATCGGGAAAATTGTCGGCGACACGCTGACGCTGTACTGCTTGCGCGTCACGGTTTTGTATAAATGGCAGCAAAGAGGCAGAAAACCCGACCGGGCCTTTTCCCGTGCGTTTTCCGCTCGCCACATCCACTTTCTCCGGCGGTACGCCCTGCTTTGTCGTCACCGTCGCCATCGGCTGAAAGCGTGCCAGTAGCCGGGCTTTTTGCGGATCGTTATCGTTCATCATGCCCACCCAGAGATACACCCGGATGGCATCGTAGCTTCCCACCAGGGACGCTGCCTGGTTCAACTGCCAGCCTTTGTTTTTCCGGTACTGCACCCAATCAGGTGAGAACCCTTTTGGCGCTGTCTCCAGCAATAAGCGCTGGTTTGTTTCACGAAGAGCGGTCCATGGCGCGCCAAAGCGGGTGAAATAGTGCGCAAACTGAGGAGGAAGATAACTGGGGTTGAAACGCCAGGCATCGGTTTCAGCAAAACCGATTTTACCCGGAAGCAGCATGGACCCCAGCCCAGGTACTTTCACCACTTCTTCACTGGCAATGCGTTTAAGTAACGCTTTCCCCATGCTGGTGTAGTTCGGTTTCTTCCATAAACGTCCCGCTTCCAGCAGTGACCAGGCAATCCAGATATCAGCATCTGACGCAGAGTTCGCGTCGAGCACAGTCCAGGTCTCTTTACCCTTCTGCCCCCACAACCAGGCTGGCAGATGTTGCTGTAAGTCACCCTGAGCCAGGTTATCGCGAGTCCAGGTCAATAGCAGATCAAAAGCCTTAGGATCATTGGCTGCCAGCGCAAAGAACAACGCATAGCTTTGCCCTTCGGAGGTGGTAATTTTGCGCGCATCACTCGGATCAATGACGCGCCCCCCCTCGCTGATATAGTCCTGTTTAAACTGTTCCCAGACAGGCCAGGTGCAGGCGGCGCGAAGATCAACCGCCGCCAACATCAGTCCAGCCAAAACACACCAGCGAAAGGCTCTCATCACGTGTTACTCGTGGTCCGGGTTGAGGCGACGACGGCTGATAATACGCAGCAGACGCCACAGCACCCACGCCAGCAGAACGACGCTGATTGCCGCCAGAATCGCCAGTAAAACCGGATGGTTTGCCAGCGCATACCACAGACGTTCAAACCACGGCAGATGCCCCACGTAGTAAACATCACCGACACGCAGACTATTTACCCCCGACTCACGAATGACCGACACTGAACCGAACATCGACGCACGCTTGCCGCTGTCATTCATCGCATTGTTTAACAGTTCATAACCGCGCGGACTATCAGCCAACAGCGCGATAACGCTTCGCTGGTCGTTGTACGGTGACTGGAAGCCCACAATCGCGGCCATTGGACCGGAAGAAGTCACGCGGGTCTGGACGTTGGCCTGGCGATCGCCGCTGTCAGGCATAATGCTTGGGAATTCACTCTGACGCAGCGGGGTATTGACCCAGGACTGAGTGGCCTGCACCAGCAAATCGATACGCTTATCGTCTTTCAGCTTATCCGGGATAGTCCCAATCACCATGATGTCAGCATCTTTGTTCTGAATCTGGCTGCCATCGTCAGTGAGCGTCACATTGATGGACGGTAATCCCGTTTGCGCCCCCACTGAAGCCATGGTATCCAGCAGCGTCGTCAGTTGCGCTTCATTTGGCGCTTTTGGCATCACAACAATGGACTCAGACAAGTCAGCCATGCGGCTGAACGGGAAGCTGGCATTGGCAAACGCCCGCAGATCCGGCATCGCCAGGAAGTGATAATATTTCGAGAAATCGATAGTCGACTCGTCGCCAATAACCACGTGGTTCTGCACTGGCTGGAAGGTAATGCAGTTGTCAACCGACCCACCAGGCATCGGGTTCATGTACTGAAAGTCAAAACGTAACTGGTTAACCGCCCCCAGTTTCAGCGCCGGGATGGATACATCCGTTTTACCGTCCAGCAAGCCTTGCAGTACCGGCAAGCGCAGCATCAGTTTGTTGGTATCCTGATTACTGGCCAGACTAAAGGATTGCAGGAACTGATTATTCAGGCTGATATCCATACGCGAACTGTCATTGACCGACGGTGCGGTATAGCGGTAGTTCAGATTGATATCGATGCCGTTAGTGCGCAGCAGATACAAGTCTGGTGGAAGGTTGAGTGAAAGGTTGATAGGCGAAGGCTCAAGCCCCGTAGACTGAAGCTGCTCTTCATAGGTTTTTAACTCACCAAACGTGATGGCACGATCGGTACGTACCCAGTTCGGCGCATCGTACGGTTTACGTGCCAGCAGAGGTTTCACATCATCCACCACTACACTGTTACCACGGAACAGTACGTTACCCTGAGCGATCCCTTTTGCAGCCTGGACCAGATCTTTGTCATCACGACCAAATACCACCAGCAGTTTCACGTAAGGATTGTCAGGATGGTTAATGACTTCAACCGTCGGCGCTTTCACATCCGGGTGGTCACGCAGGAAAGCGGGACGTTTTTCATTAGTGGCAAACACAATGGCATTACGGTCCGGCAAGGTATCAAACAAAACCGGGAAACTCTGCCCACGCCAGCCAGAACGGGAACCAAACCAGGAGGACACAATGGTGGCGGCCAGTTGCTGGGTCACATCCGGAGAGCCAGCAAACACCACCGGTAAGTTTAACGGGCGGTTATCACGCGGGTCGAAGAACGGAATGGGGAAAGCGGAAAGATCGTTCTTCAGCGCCAGTGACTGGTAGGTCATTTGCAGCGACGTATTACGGCCAACGTCGACCCAGAGCGTACTGCTGGCAGGGTTTTCACACACATCGCGGTAGTGACCGACAAACTCCAGACGCACGCGGTTAAAGTCGGTGATAAACAGGGGATTGATTGGAACCTGTGCCAGCGTTTTTTTACCCAGTTGTTCTTTGGTAACAGGCAGGACATCCATCAATTCATCATTGAGGTACACCTTCAGCTGCGATTGTATCGGCAACAGCGACGGTGACGGCGTGTATTCCAGGTTCAACATCGCCTTCGACACCACTTCATCGCTTCGCATGCCAAACTCGACGCCACCGTTAGGGTTAATGCCACGTAGCACCATACTGCCCGGAGGCGGTGCGATCTGAGCAAAGGTGAGTTTCACATCCCTGGACGGGGCGTTGTCCACGACGATTGGCGCATCAGCACCGCGTACACCAGGCAGGACACGTCCAACGGTCTGAGCATCCCCGCCAGTCGGCTGAACAGCCGCCTCGTTTTCGGCTGGCGTCGATGCAGCGGTGACAACCTGATCGGTCGCTTGCACAGTCGTAGCCGCGGTATTTTCAGGGGCTGCATTCGCCACCATGGAGGGAAGTGCACTCATCCCCACTGCCACTGCACATATCCAGGAAAGTTTTGTTTTCATCGCGTTATCATCA
Source organism: Lelliottia sp. RWM.1 (assembly GCF_016859735.1). Classification (NCBI taxonomy): domain Bacteria; kingdom Pseudomonadati; phylum Pseudomonadota; class Gammaproteobacteria; order Enterobacterales; family Enterobacteriaceae; genus Lelliottia; species Lelliottia sp. RWM.1. The sequence goes on from NZ_WLVC01000059.1 coordinate 16,621, forward strand.
TTGTTGAGCCATAACCGGGTCTGATTGCTTCGTTTCATCCCGTTCAGGTCGACGAGGAATAAACGATACAACCCAGGAAATCAGCGAGGTAAGTGACCGGAAAATTAATTTCACAGACGACGGGGCAAATTCTGCAAGGTGACGATAGCCACGGAACCCCAGCTTCAGAATATCCAGCAGGCTTTCCAGTGGTTTATCTTCCGGGAAGCTGTCCTGCCAGAGAGCCCACGTATCCGCGCGGGCAAACGTACATTGCACAAAATCAATATGTTGCTTTTTGGTCAGCGGCATAAGTTGCAGACCGACTTCATTACCTGACACACGCACGACTTGCGTCGGGAAGACATACTCCTGCTGACCGCGTTTGAGCAGCAGGTTTACTTTCTGCCCTTCCAGCACTTTCGCCTGACCATTGATCTTGATCCCCAAACCGCCGTCAGAAAAGTCATGCACGGTACAGGAGAAGAGATGGCCATCTTCGCGGGCAATTGCCGCAGGCATGCTGATCTCAACACGATGCGCACGTCGCACCTGTTTGCTTTCTACCGATACCGCCACCGCGCCACCCAGGATAATCAGGTTATAGAATACCCACGCCATACTCACGAAGACGGTCAGGACTTCGTTTTCCGGTCCATAGAAGTAGCGCCAGATACCCACAATCACGCCGACAATATTGAGCAGCACCAGGAAGATATACGGACGAGAGATAACCCAGTCGACGTACTCCTCTTCCACCAGCCCACCTTTGGCGGTGACGTTGAATTTCCCTTTATGCGGGTTAATCAACGCAACCATTGTCGGTGGCGCGATATACCAGGCCAACACGGTTTCGTAGATTTCACTCCAGAATGAATGACGATATTTACCCTGAATCTTCGAGTTCGTCAGGCTGGCATGGATCATGTGAGGCAAGACAAACAACGCAATCATCAGTGCCGGAGCAAAGATGATGTAAGCGTGAAGCAGCAAGAATGCCAGCGGCGCAGTCAGGAAGATCAGTCGTGGAATACCGGACAAAAAGTGGAACATGGCGTTGACGTAACACAAGCGCTGCGCCATCTTCAGCCCTTTACCAAATAACGGGTTATCAAGACGGAAAATCTGCACCATGCCGCGCGCCCAGCGAATACGCTGGCCAATGTGCGCTGAGAGGGATTCCGTCGCCAGCCCTGCGGCCTGAGGGATACGCATATAGGCGGAGGTATAACCTCGACGGTGTAAGCGCAGCGATGTATGGGCATCTTCTGTCACCGTTTCTACGGCGATACCGCCAATCTCATCCAGGGGTTTACGGCGAATAACCGCACAGGAACCGCAGAAGAATGTGGCATCCCACATGTCGTTCCCATCCTGTACCAAACCGTAGAATAGTGTCCCTTCGTTAGGGGTCTTGCGAAAACGGCCCAGATTACGTTCAAACGGATCCGGAGAGAAGAAGTGGTGCGGCGTCTGCATCATCGCCAGTTGCTTCTCTTTCAGGAACCACCCCATCGTCATTTGCAGGAACGAACGGGTGGGAACGTGGTCGCAGTCAAAGATGGAGACAAACTCTCCTTTGGCATACTTCAGCGCATTATTTATGTTCCCGGCTTTCGCATGCTCGTGCGTGGTACGAGCGATATACTCCACCCCGACATCTTTCGCAAAATGTTGAAATTCTTCGCGGCCACCATCATCAAGGATCCAGATTTTGAGCTTGTCTTTTGGCCAGTCGATACCCAGCGCAGCATAAATGGTGTTTTTCACCACAGTCAGATCTTCGTTGTACGTAGGGACAAAAAGATCAACTGTCGGCCACAGAGAGGTATCCTTTGGCAACGGAACCGGCTGGCGATTCAACGGCCAAATGACCTGGAAATAGCCCAGAACTAACACAATCCATGCGTAAGTTTCCGCAAATAGCAGCACCAGCCCACACACCAGGCTTACCGGATCATCCCAGTTCAGCGTCGAGGTATAACGCCACCAGATGTAGCGGCAAGAGACCGTCAGCGACAGCACAATCAGCATCAGCGCTGAGAAACGGCCTGGAATTCGGCGAACCAGCAACGCCACACCCCAAAGCAGGATCAGGAAGATAAACTGCGCCAGCGGGTTAAAGGGCTGCGTGATACAGACCAGCGCCAGAATGAGTGAGAACACCACGATCACGCCGAGGATAAAACGCCTAAGCCCCGGATGGAGATGCCCGAGTTCTTTATGGTCATCAAGATGGCTGGTCTGGTCACTGACGCGACCGGGCAGATTATCCAGCCATTGATGGTAACGCCCACGAAGATGCTGAGCACGCTCGAAGCCGTGCCAGCGTGGACTCTTTTTTTCATGTTTTTCCGCTGTTGCAACAAGCCACACAGCCTGAATGGCATAGCGTGCGGGATCTAATGGCCGAGGTTTATCAGGGTTGATATGCGGATAAAACTCACGGTGCTGTGCACGAATACGTTGCCAGCGCGGATGTTCAAGCGGAATAAATATCCAGGCCAGGATCATCCATAAACAACCCAGCGCAGCACTCAGCGATGACGCACCATGCCGACGGTAATGCCGGTAATGCTCGCTTAAACGCGCGCTGACCGGCGGGATGAGTAACCAGCTGGACAGACGACTCATACAGAACTCCCGGCAGATGCAGGACGATTCGCATACTGCAGTAAACACCAGTTGGCCAGCGTAAGGATCTCTTCCGCCGCCAGTGCATCGCTACGGTATTCACCGAGCGGCTGTTTGGAAGCGAGACACTCTGCCATTCCTTCATCACGATGAATCACCATCGGCAACAAACGACGCTGGCTTTGTAGCCATATCTGATAGAGATCATCCTGAATCTGACTGTTTAGACGTAAGTCGTTAATCAGAATATGGGCATCCGCAGGCAGAGCCTGCTGATGCAGACGGATGTGACAATTTGCATCCGCATTGACGATGGTGAGCATGCGGTCACATTGATCAATCAATTGGCGGGTGAGCGTTGTATAGCCGTGGGGAAGATCCAGTAATATCCACTGGTAATGGCTTTTTTCTTTCAGCTGTTGCAGCGCGTTGCTAAACGCCGCCAGCGGTTGCTGATAAGCGTCAGGATTTTCACGTTCATTGGCGGTCAGTTGACCAAAAGGCAGCACGTCGAGCTGAGAAGTGTAGCGTAATCCCGCATCTCGCCAGTCTTGACCATCCAAAAGTGCACGAGCCCAGCCGTTAGCGTTATCAAAATCTACGTTGAAAGACATGCGCAGCAAATTATCGGGGCATGCATCAATAACCAGCACCGATTCGCCTAATATTTGTAATGACCACGCCAGCGCCGCAGTAACGGATGTTGTACCCACTCCACCACGGACGCCCTGTAATCCTAGTACGGCCATCAATGGCTCCCTTATTGTTGTTGGGCAAATTCAGCTAATAATGGCCAGCGTTTAATAGCCGCCGCCAACTGTTCGCGCTGGGAAATATCGGTGTAATCTATTTCAGGCAATGAAAAAGCCCGCGTCAGCGCCAGAAAATCGTTTTGGAAAGTGTAACCCAGGCTAGAGTCGACCGGCGTGCCGGATTCATTATTATGCATTTATGTCTCTTCCCTTTGAGTAAAATCATACAACCAGATCCAGCAAGGCATCCTGCCACGAAATTTCATTTACATGCTAAATCTGATGTTCTTTAATTTCAATGTTAGGTTTATTTCTACGCTTTCGCTAGGGAAGGTGCGAATAAGCAGGTCATTTCTTCCCAAGCTGACTCGCTGATTAAAATTTCGCGGATCTGGGCCGAT